>JBOGHU010000102.1:0-9934 GCA_050742255.1 Acidimicrobiales bacterium | reverse complement strand
GGCCCGGACGGCGCGGGCGGCACGGCGCCGGCGTTCCCCAGGCCAGGGCCAGCAGCGTCAGCAGGCGACATCCCTTGCGGCAACCCACCGAGCAACCGGGCTCGCAGCGTCGCCGGCGTACCCACCGGGCCGCAAGCCGGGGTACCGGCGTGAATCGGGCCCCGGTCGGACCATCCGGGAGGCCCGTTCTCAGTCGTTCTCAGCCGCTTGGTAGCCTGAGCTGGTGGCCGCCGCCGACCTGCACGAGACCGTCGCCGCTCGGCTGCGAACGGTGGGCCAGCGCTACACCGCCAACCGCCGGGCGCTGATCGGGATCCTGGCGGGGGCGGGCCAGCCCCTGGCCATCCCCGAGGTCATCGCCGCCGGCGAAGGGCTGGCGGCCAGCTCGGTCTACCGCAACCTGGCGGTGCTGGAGCAGGCGGGGGTGGTGCACCGCATCGTGGGCAGCGACGAGTTCGGCCGCTGCGAGCTGGCCGAGGACCTGACCGGGCACCACCACCACCTGATCTGCTCGGGGTGCGGGGCGGTGGAGGACTTCACCGCCTCACCCCAGTTCGAGCGCACGGTGGCCCGGGCCATCTCCGACGTCGCCTACCGGACCGGCTTCACCGCCGACCACCACCGCCTCGACCTGATCGGCACCTGCGCCACCTGCGGCTGAGTCGCGCGCACTCCCACCCCCGGCCAGGGTGGGGCCTCAGACCAAGGGCCAGGGGTAGCCGCGCCCGGTGGGGTCGGGCTCGGGGAAGGAGCGCCACTCGAGGAGGTGGCGGCTCCGCCGCCGCACCCCCTCGACCTCCTCGGGGGTCAGCAGGGGCGCAAGGCCGGCGGGCAGGGCCGCCAGGACCTGCTCGACGTCGGCCAGCAGGGGTGCGGGCACCGGCTCCCCTCCGAACTCCCAGATCACGGTGCGGACCTTGGGATCGGGGTGGAAGCACAGCCCGTTGTCGACCGCGTAGATGCGCCCGTCCTCGCCCAGCAGGCAGTGCCCGCTCTTGCGGTCGGTGTTGTTGGCCAGCAGGTCGAAGGCGCAGATCGCCCGCAGGGCGTCGTGGTGGGCGCGCTCCTCGACCAGGGTGAAGTAGTGCTGGGAGAAGTCGGCGGGAACGAAGCGCTGCACCGATCCCTCGCCCAGGGGGCCGTCGCGGACCACGGTCGGCGGCACCAGGCCCCAGCCCAGCAGCTCGGAGAGGACCCACGCCGCCGCCTCCCTCCGGTACAGGCCGCCGGGGAAGTCCCACAGCGGGCGCTCCCCCCGCCCGGGCTTGTAGACGGCCAGGGTGGAGGCCCCGCCCATGCCGCACAGCTCGACGAGGAAGGTGTAGTTGGAGCTCCAGGGCATGCGGCCCTTGAGCTCGACCGCCCCGCCCGCCAGCAGGGCCAGCATCGGGTCGCCGCCCCCCCCGCTCAGCGCGCCCGGTGGCCGTTGGTCTTGACGCACACGTGCCCCTCGGGGTCGAGGGGTCGGCGGCACAGCGGGCAGGGCGGGCGCCCCGCCGCCACCACGCTGGCGGCGTGGACGACGAAGGCCGCCACCTGGGGCCGGGTGAGGGCGAACCGGGCGTTGGCGGCGTCGGTGCCGGCCCCGGCCGGCTCGTCCAGCAGGCTCTCCTCGCCCTCCTCGTCGTCGGGCTCCGCCGCCGCCGCCTCGTCGGCGCGGATGAGCATGCGGTCCCGGTCCTCGTCGAAGCCCACCCCGAGCTGGCCCACCACCCACTCGGCCACCACCGGCTCGACCAGGTCGAGCTGGTCGGGCAGCTGCTGGGGATCGGGCGGGGGCAGGTCGGCCAGCAGCTGGGCCAGGTACTGGGCCAACGCCGCCACCTGGACCTTCTCCAGGCGGAGGGTGACGACGTGGCCCCCCGCCACCGCCTGGAGGTAGAAGACCCTGTCCCCCGGGGGGCCGACCGTCCCCGTGGTGAACCGGTCGACCTCGGGAAGGTCGTAGGACGTGCTCATGGCGAGGGCAGCCCGTCGAGGGCGCCGGCGGTGGCGTTCACGGTGAGGACCCTGGGGCCGCCGGGCCCGTAGCACACGGCGGTGACCGAGCAGGGGGAGACCACGATGCGCTGGAAGAGGTCGAGGTGGGTCCCCAGGGCGTCGGCCACGGCCGACTTGATGGGGTCGGCGTGGGAGACGGCGACCACCACCCCGCCCTGGTGGCGCTCCACCAGGGTGCGCAGGGTGGCGGTGGTCCGGCTCTGCATCTCGGCGAAGGACTCCCCCTCGGGGAACCGGAAGCCGCTGGGGTAGGCCTGCACCGTCGCCCACTCCGGCAGCCTGGCCAGCTCCTTCAGCGAGCGCCCGGTCCAGGCGCCGAAGTCGCACTCCAGCAGCCCCCGGGCCGTGCGCGCCCGCAGCCCCCGTGCCTGGGCCAGGGGCCGGGCGGTCTCGCGGGCCCGCTCCATGGGCGAGGTGTACACGGCGTCGACCCGCTCCAGGGAGGCGAGGTGCTCGGCCAGGGCCCGGGCCTGGGCCTGGCCCTCGTCGGCCAGGTGCAGCCCCGGTGCCCGTCCCGGGAGCACCGACCCGGTGCTGGGGGTCCTCCCGTGGCGCACCAGGAGTACGAGGGTGGCGGGGGCGGCCTTGGGCTTTCGGGCTCTCTGGGCGATGGTCACAACCTACCGTGTGGCCGTGGAATCCCTTCAGGCGGTGGCGGCGGAGGTGGTCGTCTGCCGGGCCTGCCCCCGGCTGGTGGCCTTCCGGGAGCGGGCGGCGGCCGAGAAGCGGCCGGCGTTCGCCGGCGAGGACTACTGGGGCCGTCCCGTCCCCGGCTTCGGCGACCCCGGGGCCGAGCTGCTGGTGGTGGGATTGGCCCCCGCCGCCCACGGCGGCAACCGGACCGGGCGGGTCTTCACCGGTGATCGCTCCGGCGACTGGCTGTTCCGGGCACTGCACCGGGCCGGCTACGCCAACCAGCCCACCAGCACCCACCGTGACGACGGCCTCCGCCTGGCCGGGGCGTGGGTGAGCGCGGCCGTGCGCTGCGCCCCTCCCGCCAACCGTCCCACCCCCGCCGAGCGGGACACGTGCCGGCCCTACCTGGCCCGGGAGTGGGCGCTGTTGGACGAGCTCCGGGTGGTGGTGGCGTTGGGCGGCTTCGCCTACCAGGTGGTGGCCAGGCTGGCGTCGCTGCGTCCCAGGCCCCGCTTCGGCCACGGGGTGGAGGTGGCGCTGCCGGGCGGTCGTCACCTGCTCTGCTCGTACCACCCCAGCCAGCAGAACACGTTCACCGGGCGGCTCACCGAGGCCATGTTCGACGCCGTCTTCACCCGGGCCCGGGAGCTGGGCCGGCCAGGGCGGCCATCTCGCCCGCCGCGTAGGCCACGGCGATGACACCGAGGAAGGCAGCGACGGCCAGGCGGAGGCAGCGGTCGTCGGCCCGCACCGTCAGCGCCGCCCCCAGCCGGGCCCCGGGGACGACGGTGGCGGCGAGGAGCAGCGCGACCCGCCAGTCGACGTTGCCCAGCAGGGCGTGGGCCAGGGTCCCCGGTACGGCGAAGGCCCCGACGCAGACCAGGGAGGTGGCGATGGCCACCTTGAGTGCCAGGCCGGCGGCCACGAAGGCCGGCACCAGGACCACCCCGCCGCCGATGCCGAGCAGGCCCGACAGAGCCCCAGCGACCAGGCCCACCACGGTGGCGGCGCGGCACGACACAGCACCGCCCGATCCGCCGGCGGTGGCGTCCTGGGCCAGGCGGGCTCGGGCGGGGAGAGGATCGCGGCCCCGTGCCATCCGCCAGGCCGTGACACCCAGCAGAGCGGCGGTGGCGACCATCAGCAGGTGGCCCTCACCGGGCACCTCCTCGGAGAGCAGGGCCCCGGCGACCGACGCGCCCAGGCCCACAGGGACGGTGCAGGCCACGGCTCTCCAGTCGATGAGCCGCTCGTTCCGGTAGCGGAGGGAGCCGCTCAGGGCGCTGGGCACGATGGAGGGGAGCGTGGTGCCTATGGCGACCAGGGCGGGGACCCCCAACAGCCGGATGCCGGGCGTGGAGACCACCGCACCCCCCACGCCGAAGGCCCCCGACATGACACCGGTAGCCAGCCCCAGCAGGGCGGTGAGAGCGTCACGCAGGGACCCGGGGTCCATCGCCGGGCCGGTCTAGCCGATGCGGACGACCCACCCCGTACCGGCCCGGGCGGTCGAGCGGACCTACCCCTTCTCGGGGGCCACCCACTGGTAGCTGGCCCGGGACTCGACGTCGCCCGACTCGTCCATCACGATCAGCTCGACGCCGCCCTGCTCGGCGATCTGGCGCCCGGCGGCTAGGGCCTCCTCCTTGGAGAGGTGGGTGTTGATGGCGGGCGAGGTGGCCTCCCGGCGGACGGCCCAGCGGCCACCCTGCTTCTCGACCACCACGTTGGGGAGCATCCCCTTGTCCGGCTGCGCTGGCTCGGCCATGTCGCATCCCTCCTCTGGAACGTCATGTCCTCGGTACGGACACCGCGGACGTACCCGGTGTGCCCGGTGCCGAACCGGTGCGGTCGAACGTCGGCCCATCGGGTCAGGTGGTCGCCAGGCGGGCGGCCACGCGCCGGGCGACCGCCCGGCCGTGGGCGGGCGGTACCGGGTCGGGGCTGTCGGCCAGGATGACCAGGGTCACCGCCCGCTCCCTTTGGAGGGCGACCAGCTCGAGGTGGATGGCGAGGAGCCCCTCGGCGGTGGCGGCGGTGAGGCGGGCCCGGTGCCGGGCGCCGTGGTGGGGGCCGGCCACCTCCTCGACCGGCTCCCCCACCGGGCCCAGGAGGGTGGCGGCCCCGGCGTGGGGGTCGACCTCGGCGGCGGTGGCGGCGACGAAGCAGGAGGCGAACCCCTCGTCGGCCAGTCGGGTGTAGGCGGCGCCGGCAGCGCCCTCGCCGGCCAGCACCCAGGCCACCGACCAGGCCAGGGCGTCGCCCCGGGTGAATCGGGGAGAGGTGGCCGAGGCGGTCACGTCGGCGTCGGGGAAGCCCGTCAAGCAGCCCTCGAGGTCGTCGTCAGGGTCGGGCTCGGTGGGCAGCTCGGGGTCGGCGACCGCCTCCCATCCCTCGCCGGGCAGGTCGGCGGCCCGGAGCACGATGTGCCGGGCCCGGTCGCCGTCGCCACCGCCCACGCCTCAGGCGGGCAGCGCCCCGGGCCCGGCGGCGGCGGCCTCGGGCCAGCGCTTGCGGTTCTTGACCGAGAGCTTGCGCATCAGCTCGATGGCGCCGGGGTCGTCGTCGCCGGGGCGGCCCAGGATGGTCCCGTCCCGCAGCATCTCGATCAGGATCTCCCGGCCCCGGTCGGTGCGGACCACGGTCAGGGTCCAGTCGTCGAAGGCGCCGATCCCCCCGGTGGAGATGTCGGCGTGCTCGGCGGCGAAGTCGGGGCAGCGGAGGCACCCCTCCCGGGTCCAGGCGTGGCACTCCTTGAGGGGGACCTCGTGGTAATCGCCGTTGCGCATCCAGATCTGGAACCGGCCCTTGACGTTCACCTTGGCGATCTCGTGGGCGGGCAGGCCGTAGCGGCCCTCGAACAGCTCCGGGAAGATGGCGTCGTCGAAGGTCTTGGAGCACAGCAGCCCGATATTGAGGGCGAAGCGGCGGGCCACCTTGCCCACCCGCCGGCCGATCATCACCGGCAGGGCCGAGCTCTGGCAGCTCATGCCCACCAGGCCGATCCGCTCGGCCCCTCCGGCCACCGCCTCCTCGTAGGCCAGGGTGTTGGCCGAGTACGTGTAGCGGCTCCCGGCCGCCCGCAGCACGTCGTCGCGGGTGCGGGCCACCCCGGGCACGGCCTTCCACGAGGTCGGTCGCCCTCCAGGTAGGAGACCAGGGCGGCGTCGATGTAGCCGTGGTCGAGGGCCCATATGAGGATGGCCGAGACCAGCCCGCCGTCCTGTCCCACCTGGTGGACGAACGAGTCGGAGGCCCGGGCCAGGATGACGTCCTTGTGGATGCCGGCCACCTCGTGGGGGGCGCGAGGCCGCCCGAAGAGGTGGGTGTCGGCCTCCACCTCCCAGGCCCGGAAGCGGGGGCAGGCCCGGGTGCAGGAGGTGCAGCCCCGCCGGCCGTGCCCGCAGTCGCCGGGACCGAGCTCATCCTCCAGGTGGTAGGGCCGGTAGCCGCCGTCGAGGTGGTCGTAGCCCAGCACGTCGTGGGGGCAGGCGATCACGCAGGCGGCGCAGCCGGTGCACAGCCCCGCCGTCACCACCTCGTCGACGAGCTCCCGCCACTGGGCGGTCCAGCGGGTGGGCCCGCCGTCGGCTCCGTCGGTGGTCGCCATGCCCCCTCAGCCTACGGGCGGCGCCCGGGGGTCGGCTGTGGACGGCGGTTCCCGGTCGGGCCGCTGCCTGACGCACCCACGGATGGAGCGCAAGACCCCGAGAAAGGTGGGCGCTCGTCACGACGATGCCCGAGGGCGTGCTCCCGTGGAGCACGTCGATGCCGCCGGCGAGCCCGCCACCCGCTCCTCCACCCAGGCCCGGATCTCGCCGGCCGCCTCCGCCACGACCCCGCTATGGTCGGCCCCGCTGAAGAGGCGGTAGTCGACGGTGTTGCCCCCCTCGCACAGCCGGGCGACCGCCCTGTCGGTCGTCAGGGCCGGGACCACGACGTCGGCGCTGCCCTGGACCACCAGCACCGGGGCCGATATCGCTGCCGACCCCGGCTCGTTCTCCTCGGCCCGGCGGGCCCAGGCCTCCAGCTCGAAGGGGTTGACGACCAGCCAGGCCGACGTGGGACGGTCGAGGAAGGTCAGGCTGACCTCGCCCAGGCACGCCTCCTCGACCACCCCGATGCGGTCGAGGGCGGCCGGCGTCAGGACCTCGTCGAGCTCGAGCTCGTCGTAGGCCTCGCTGTAGGCCTGGACGGCCGACGCCACCAGCCCGAAGGCGAGGGAGATCGGCACCGCCCCCCGCAGGAGGGTGCGCAGCTCGGCGACGGGCGCCGAGGCGACCACTCCCAGCAGGTCCAGCTCCGGAGCGTGGTCGGGGGCCAGCCGGCCGGCGAACAGGGCGGCCTGGCCACCCTGGGAGTGGCCGGCGACGACCACCTGCAGGCCAGCACTGGTCCCCTCGATCCGGGCGGCGGCACGAGCGGCGTCGAGCACGCTGCGGCCCTCGCTCGCCCCCACCAGGTAGGGGTGGGGCCCGGGCGTCCCGAGGCCTTCGTAGTCGGTCGCGGTCACGACGTAGCCGGCGTCGAGCAGCGCCGACAGCCCGGGGACGTCGACCCCGGCTCGGGACGGGGCGCAGCGGTCGGCGACGCCCGTCGTGCCGTGGGCCCAGCTGAGGACGGGGCGGCCGTCGTGGGGTGCCGGTCCACCGGGGGCGTAGAGCACGCCGGAGACGGCGACCGGCTGGGCGCCGACCCCCTCCGAGAGGTAGAGCAGGTCCCAGGCCCGGGCGCCGGGGGGCACGTCTCCCCCCGAGCGGGGGGAGACGGCGATGGGGTCGCCGGGCTCCCCATCCGGCAGCGGGTAGGGGACGCTCCGGGTGTCGGTCGGGAGCTCGGTCGCCTCGACGGCGGTCGCGTCGGTGGTGGGGGCGGCGGCCGGGGGGCCGGCGGGGGTGGCGGTGCAGCCGGCGACGACGATGACGGCCGCCACCACCGCAGCCGGCAGGTTACCGGTGACCAGGCGACGGGGCACCAACGGTCGGGGGCCGGGGGTGGGGGACACGCCGTCGAGGGTACGGCCGGGGGTGCCAGCATGGGCCTGGTGCGCCTGCCCTCGACCGACGGCGTCGCCCTCGCCGTCCACGACCTCGGGGGCGACGGGCCCCCGCTGCTGCTGGCCCACGCCACCGGGTTCCACGGCCGGGTCTGGGCCCCCCTGGCGGAGGCGCTCGCCCGACGGTTCCGGATGTGGTCGTTCGACTTTCGCGGTCACGGCGACTCCAGCCGGCCCACGACCGGCGACGTCGACTTCGACTGGCGGGGCTTCGGCGACGACGTGCTGTCGGTCGTCGACGGCCTTGGCCTCGACCAGCCGTTCGGGCTGGGGCACTCGAAGGGGGCGAGCGCCCTCCTCCTCGCCGAGCAGGCCCGGCCCGCCACGTTCCGGGCGCTCTACGCCTACGAGCCCATCGCCTTCCCCCCGCCACGCCCCCCGCTCCCCGACCACCCGCTGGTGGCAGGGGCGCTCCGCCGGCGCGAGGTCTTCACCTCCCTCGATGACGCCGAGCGCCACCTGGCGGCCAAGCCCCCCCTGGCCGACCTCGCCCGCGAGGCCCTGCGGGCCTACGTCGACCACGGCCTGGTCCCCACCGCCGACGGCAGCGTAATCCTCAAGTGCCGGGCGGCTGACGAGGCCCAGATGTACCGGATGGGCCTGGCCCACCCCGCCTTCGAGCGGCTGGGGCAGGTCCGCTGCCCCGTCACGTTGGCCCGGGGGGCCCTGAGCCGGGCGGTCGCCGCCGAGCTCGCCGAGCTCCAGGTCTCCCGCCTCCCGGCCGGGCGTCTCGAGGTGCTCGACGGGCTCGGCCACCTCGGCCCCCTGGAGGACCCGCCCCGGGTGGCCGAGGCGGTGGCCCGGGCCCTGGGCCCAAGCTGAGAGCGGGCACGCTGGGGAGGCAGGGGGGGGGCGGTGGGACCACCGGGCGTCGATGAGGGCGGCGGGGCCGGGTTCGCCCGGCGGACTACCGTGACGGGATGCGTGCGGGGCTGATCGGGGGTCTGGCCCTGCGGCTGGCGGTGGTCATGGGTGTGGCCACCGCCGCCGCGTCGGTGGCCGCCGTGGGCGGCGTGGCCTGGCGGCGGTGGGCGGTTCGGGGCGGCGTGGCCCTCGCCGCCCTCTCCTCGGTGGCCCTGGCGGCCCTGGTGTGGGCGCTGGCCACCGGGGACTTCCGCCTGGTGTACGTGGCCGACGTCACCACCCGGGCCACGCCCTGGCACTTCCGGGTGGCGGCGCTGTGGGGTGGCATGGCCGGCTCCCTGCTGTTCTGGGCCTGGATGTGCTCGCTGTACGCGGTGGCGGCGCCCCGGGCCGTGGGCGGCCGGCGGCCCGACCTGGCCCCGGGCGCGGTCGCCGTGCTGGCCGGGCTGGCGGGCGCGTTCCTGGCCGTGACCGCGTCCCTGGCCGACCCCTTCCGGTCCCTGGCCATCCCCGCCATCGACGGCGGCGGCCTGAACCCGATCCTCGAGCGCCCGGCCATGCTGTACCACCCGCCCCTGCTGTACGGAGGCCTGGTCGGCACCGCGGTCCCCGCCGCCATGGCCGTGGCCGGGCTGGTCTCGGGACGCCTGGACCGGGCCTGGCTTGCCCTGGTCCGGCGGTGGGCGGGGGTGGCGTGGCTGCTGCTGGCGGTGGGCATGCTGGCCGGTGCCCACTGGGCGTACGCCGAGCTGGGCTGGGGTGGCTACTGGGCGTGGGACCCGGTGGAGAACGCGGCCCTGGTCCCCTGGCTGGTGTTGACCGCCCTGCTGCACGCGGCGGTGGTCGCCGAGCGCCGCGGGCACGGGCAGCGGCGGGTGGCGGGCCTGGCCGTGGTGGGACTGGCAGCGGCAGTGGTGGGGGCCACTCTGGCCCGCTCGGGGGTGACGGTCTCGGTGCACGCCTTCGCCGAGGCCAGGGCCGTGGGAGCGGCGCTGCTGGCGGTGGTGGTGGCCGTGGTGGCGGGTGGAGGGGTGCTGTTGGGACGGACCCGACCGCCCCGGCAGGTCCGGCGGCACCGGTCGCCGGTGTGGCCGCCGTCCCGGGCGGGGGCCCTGGCCGGGAGCACCGCAGTGGCCCTGGCCCTGGCCGGGGTCGTGGCATGGGGCTCGGTGTTCCCGCTGCTGGCCCGGCTGTGGGGCGAGGGCCAGTTCGTGGTGGGCGGCCGGTTCTTCGCCCTGTTCACCGCCCCCCTGGCGCTGGCGGTGGCGGTGGGGCTGGGGGTGGGGCCCCGGCTGCGCTGGTCGGCCTCGGCCCCCCCCGACCTTGCCCGCTGGGTCGCCCCCGCCGGGTCGGGCGCGCTGGCGGGGGTGGTGCTGG
>JBOGHU010000101.1:0-9705 GCA_050742255.1 Acidimicrobiales bacterium | reverse complement strand
CCGACCGGCGTCAAGATCAGCGACAAGGAGCTGGCGGCCGTGCCAATGACGCGCCACGACTTCCACGGCGACTGGAACTACACGGTGCACACACCACCGCCCAAGTAGTTCCCGAGCGGGCCCTAAGGTGAGTCGGGTGGCAAGTGCTTCCAAGGACGACGGCTTCGCCCGGATTCGGGAGCAGTACCCGCCCATCTTGACCACTGTCCAGGTAGCGGAACTGCTCGACCTCAACCCCCGGACGGTGCTGCTCATGGCCGCCGACGGGCGGCTGCCGGCCAGCAGGTTGCCGGGAAGCCGAAAGTTCCACTTCTTCCTCGAAGACGTCCTCGACACCCTTAACCAGCACCGGGTGACCCCGCCCCCGCCACCGGCCAAGAAGGCGGAGCGCCTGGCCAAGAAGCGCGCCCGCTAAGCGCTGGACGCGACTTCCTGTGTCATTTTCGTGTCCTGGCCGTGTCCTCGGGCTCTGGGGCACGAACACTCGCACCAGGAAAAGTGCGCCTGACCAGCACTTCTTCAGAGAGGCGGCGCCGGGAATCGAACCCGGGTACAGGGCTTTGCAGGCCCTTGCCTGAACCACTCGGCCACGCCGCCGCTCGCCGATAACCCTAGCGGCAGAGGCCGGTACGTCGCCGTCTGGGGCGGCCGTCCCCGCCGGGCCGCCCAGGGGAATCCGTCCGAACCCCCCGGTACCGTTGAGGGGGTGGCCACGCCCCTCGACGCCGAGGTCACCGCCCTGGCTCGCCAGATCGTGCGCCTCGGTCGAGCCCAGCGGCCCCGGGTGGGCACCAGGCGGTGGTGGACCGACCGGCTCCTGGCCGCAGCCACGGCCGATCCCGCCTTCAAGACCGACCTGTTCCGACTGGTGGACGTGTTCCCGGCCACCGGCGGCGACGCCGATGTCCTGCGCCACCTCGACGAGTACCTGGGCGGCGGCCACGCCCCCGCTCCCGTGCGCGCCGCCCTGGGCGCGGCCAGGGCGGTGCGGGGTTTGGGCGCTCCGGTCGCGTCTCGGGTGGCCCGCGCCGTGATCGGGGCCGTGGCCGGGCAGTTCATCGTGGGGGCCACCGCCACCGCCGCCGCCCCCCGACTCCGCGACCGCTGGGAGAGGGGACGGGCCTTCACCGTGGACCTGCTGGGGGAGCGCACCCTCATCGAGGCCGAGGCCGACCGCTACGCCGAGCGGGTGGAGCGCACCCTCACCGTCCTGCTCGACGCCACCGCCTCGTGGCCGGCCCGCCCCCGCCTCCAGTCCGACGACGCCGGGCCCCTCCCCCGGGTCAACGTCTCGGTGAAGCCAACCGCGCTGGCACCCAAGCTCGCCCCCCTGACCGGCGAGGTCGGCCTGGCCCAGGCCAAGGGCCGCCTCCGCCCCCTCCTGCGACTGGCCCTCCGGCGGGGGGCGTTCGTCAACCTCGACATGGAGCATTCGGAGGTGAAGGACCTCACCCTGCGCCTGTTCCAGGAGCTGCTGGACGAGCCGGAGTTCGGCGGTCTGGAGGCCGGCGTCGCCGTCCAGGCCTACCGGGTCGACGCCGCCCACGACCTGGCCCGCCTCATCGCCTGGTCGGCCCAGCGGCCGGCGCCGGTGACGGTGCGGCTGGTCAAGGGGGCGTACTGGGACACCGAGACGGTGGTGGCGGAGGCGGCGGGGTGGGTCCCGCCGGTGTATGCGGCCAAGGCCGAGACCGACCTCAACTACGAGCGCTGCGTCCGCCTCCTCCACGACCACCACGGGTCGGTGAAGGCGGCGTTCGGCTCCCACAACCCCCGCTCCCTGGCCTATGCCGTCACCTACGGGCGGTCCCGGGGCATCCCCGACACCGGCTACGAGCTCCAGCTCCTCGCCGGCATGGGCGACGCCACCGAGGCCGCCCTGTGCCGGCTGGGGCTGCGGGTGCGGGTCTACACGCCCGTCGGCGAGCTGCTGCCGGGGATGGCCTACCTGGTGAGGCGGCTCCTCGAGAACACCAGCAACGAGAGCTTCGTCGCCCACCGCCTGGCCCGGGGCCGGGCCATGGACCGCCTGATCGCCCCCCCTCGGCTCGACCGCCTCCCCGAGCCGGCTGCGCCGGTCCGCCCGCCCACCGATCCGCGTCGGCCCGGCCCCTACCGGGCCGAGCCCCACACCGAGTGGCGCCGGGCGCCGGCGCCGGCCGGCTTCGCCGCCGCCGTGGCCACCGCCGGGGCCGGGCCCAGGCTCGACGTCCGGGCCGTCATCTCCGGCCGCCGGGTGCGTACCGCGGAGACCCTGGCCTCGGTCGACCCGGCCCGCCCCCAGGTGGTGGTGGCCACCTCGGCGTGCTGCGGGCGAGCCGAGGCCGACGCCGCGGTGGAGGCCGCCCGGGCCGCATCGGGGGCCTGGCGACGGACCCCGGTGGCCCAGCGGGCAGCCGTCCTGTTCGGGGCGGCGGCGTGGATGCGGGCCCGGCGCCACGACCTGGCCGCCCTGGAGGTGTTCGAGGCCGGCAAGCCGTGGGCCGACGCCGATGCCGACGTGTGCGAGGCCATCGACTTCTGCGAGTACTACGGCCGGGAGATGGGCCGCCTCGAGGCCTGGGGCCGGCACGGGGCGGTGTCGTCGGCTCCGGGGGAGGCCAACCGGCTCGCCTACCAGGGCAAGGGGGTGGCGGCGGTGATCGCTCCCTGGAACTTCCCCCTGGCCATCCCCTGCGGCATGGCGGCGGGAGCGCTGGTGGCCGGGAACTGCGTGGTGCTCAAGCCGGCCGAGCAGACCCCGGCGGTGGCGTCACGGCTGGTCGAGGCGTTCGAGGCGGGCGGGCTCCCTCCCGGAGCCCTAGGCTTCCTGCCCGGGCTGGGCGAGGAGGTGGGGGCCCACCTGGTGGAGCACCCCGGGGTGGACGTCGTCGTCTTCACCGGCTCCCGGGCCGTGGGCCTGGCCATCAACGCCGCCGCCGCGGTGCACCGGCCAGGGCAGCGGTCGGTGAAGCGGGTGGTGGCGGAGATGGGAGGCAAGAACGCGCTCGTGGTCGATGCCGACGCCGACCTCGACCAGGCCGTCCCCGCCATCGTGTCCTCGGCGTTCGGCTACAGCGGCCAGAAGTGCTCGGCCGCGTCCCGCCTGATCGCCCTCGACTCGGTCCACGACCAGGTGGTGGAGCGGGTCGTGGCCGCCGCCGCCGAGCTGGTCATCGGCCCCCCCCAGGAGATGGCCACCGAGCTGGGCCCCCTCATCGATGCCGACGCCCACAAGCGGGTCCAGCGCTCGGTCGAGCTCGCCGCCGCCGAGGGGCGCCCCAGCCTGGTGCGCGAGGACGTGCCCGCCGCCGGGTTCTTCGTGGGCCCGGCCGTGGTGACCGACCTGGACCCGGCCAGCGCGCTGGCGCGCGAGGAGGTGTTCGGGCCGCTGCTGGCGGTGTTCCGGGCCGCCGACCTCGACCACGCCCTGGGCCTGGCCAACGACACCGACTACGCCCTCACCGCCGGGATCCTCTCCCGCTCACCCGCCCACATCCGCCGGGCGGTGGCCGAGCTGCGGGCGGGCAACGTGTACGTCAACCGGGCCACGACCGGGGCGGTGGTGGGTCGCCAGCCCTTCGGGGGCCACGGGCTGTCGGGCGTGGGGTCCAAGGCCGGTGGTCCCGACTACCTCCTCCAGCTCCTCGACCCCCGGGCCGTGTCCGAGAACACCATCCGCCAGGGCTTCGCCCCTACCTGAGCCTCACCCCTGATCGGGACAGGCGCCAGCCCAGGGCGACCGCGCCGGCGGACGCGGCGGCCACGGCTACCCGGCTCCGCCGGGGCAGGTGCCGGTACGAAAGGACCGTGGCGGCGAGGTCGACGGCGTCGGCGGCCACCCCGGCCCGCACCAGGGCGCCCACCGGCGCTTCCCGGTCGAGGGCCCGCAGGGTCAGCACCCCGAGCAGGAGGTCCCGCACGCCCAGGGCCCGGGCCAGGGCCCTGGCACCCGGTTCCCGGGCCACCGGCCCCACCCAGCCGGCGGTGGCGCCGGGGACCAGCAGGACCAGACCGCCGACGGCCACCCGGCCGGTGGCGAGGAGCCGGGCCAGGGACCGGTCGTCCCCGCTCCCGGGCCCCCCGCCCGAGCAGCCCTTCGTCACGTGGCCAGTCTGCCAGAGGCGGCGGGAGGGCCGCCGGCCAGGTCGGCCACCACCGCCACCAACCGGTCGATCTCCTCGGGCGTGGTGTAGCCGTGGGGGGAGACGCGCACCCCCTCGCCCCGAGGCGCGCAGACCACGCTCCGGCGCCCCAGGGCCTCGACCACCGCGGCCGGTTGGCGGCCTGGCAGGGTGAAGGTGACCACACCCGAGCGCCCGGTCGGCGAGCGGTCCGAGACCACGGTCGCGCCGGCGCTGGCGAGGCCGGCGACGGTCTGGTCGCAGCGCGCCGTCACATGGCGCCACACCGCCTCGACGCCGGCGCCGGCCAACAGGTCGAGGGACGCCCCCAGGGCGTGGACCCCGACCATGTTCTGGCTGCCGCCCTCCAGCCGGCGGGCGGTGCCGTCCCACACCAGCTCCAGGTTGTCCCACTGCTCGCGGTGGGCGACCGACGCCCAGCCCGGCTCCAGGGGACGCAGCAGGTCGAGGCGGCTCCCCCGCACGTAGAGGACACCGATGCCCTCGGGCCCCAACAGCCACTTGTGGGCGTCGGCCATGGCGAAGTCCACGCCCCAGGCCTCCAGCTCGGCGGGGACCACGCCCAGCCCCTGGATGACGTCGGCGCAGAGAAGGGCGCCGGCGTCGTGGCAGATCTGGCCCAGGGCGCAGAGGTCGGTCCGCCACCCCCGACCGAACTGGACCCAGCTGGTGGCCACCACGCGTGGCGGGGGACCGGCGGCGATGGCCTCGGCGAAGGCGGTCACCGGGAGGCACCAGCCCGGTCCCACCGGGGGGACCCGGTCCACCACCACACCCCGGTGCTCGAGGGCCAGCCACGGGTACACCACCGAGGGGAACTCCCGGTCAGGGACCACGACCCGGTCGCCCTCGCCCCAGTCGAGGCCGTTGGCCACGAAGCCCAGCCCCTCGGTGGTGTTCTTCACGAAGGCCACGTCGGTGGAGGGGACGCCCATGAGGGCGGCGGCGCTGGCCCGCACCGCCTCCACCCGCTCGGCGTGAGCCTCCGACGCCAGCGACCCGCCCCGGGCCACCTCGAGGGCACAGCGCTGCGCCGCCGCCACCGCCGGGGCGGACATCGGCGCCACCCCGGCGTGGTTGAGGTAGGCCCACCGCTCGGTGACGGGGAAGACGGCGCGCTCGAGCGGGGTGGTCACCGGGTTCGGCCTGCCACGGGTCCGATCGAGCGGGGGGCCGACCGGGGGCCCCGCCGGGACGGGGCCGGACCGGCGGCGACGATGAGCCGGGGCCCGCCGGCCAACGCCCACGTCACCTGGTGGGGGAGGTGACAGCCGCCGCCCGGCGCCGCGTCGGCGCCGGTTCGACCCAGGCGCAGCCCCCTGTCCGCCGCTCCAGGTCGGCGAGGACGGGGCGGCGGGGCGTGAGGCCGGGCCGGTCGTGGTGGGCGCCGACCATGGCCGAGGCTGCGCCCGGTCCCCAGGCCTCGATCGGGGGCCCCGCCCAGGCGCACGGTCCTCGTGACCTGGGGCACCACGGTGACCATGGTAGGCGCCGTCCCTGCTCGGCCCGGGTACCGTCGCCGGCATGGGGGACGGTGGGCGGCTGGTCGTCGGTCGGGGTTGCGCCATCCCCCTCTCCGAGCTGCGGTGGCGGTTCAGCCGCAGCGGCGGGCCCGGGGGCCAGCACGCCAACACCGCCGAGACCCGGGTGGAGGTGACCTTCGACGTGGCCGGCTCCCCGTCGCTGCACGAGAGGCACCGCCGACTCCTCCTCGAACGGCTCGGCCCCGAGGTGTCGGCCTCGGCCGAGGACGAGCGCTCCCAGGCCCGCAACCGGGCCCTGGCCCTGGACCGGCTGCGGGCGCGGGTGGTGGCTGCCCTGCGCACCCGACCTCCCCGACGCCCGACCCGGCCGAGCCTGGGCTCCCTGCGCCGCCGGCTCGAGTCCAAGCGGCGACGGAGCCAGACCAAGCGCATGCGCCGCCCCGTCGACCCCAGCGACGAGGCCTGAGCCCTCCCCGGCGGCGGGCCCCGATCGCCCCTATCCTGCGGCGGTGCCCGGCCCCGCTCCCGTCCCCGCCGTCGTGGCAGCCGAGGCCGAGCTGGCCCGCCGGGAGCCGGTGCTGGCCGAGCTGGTCTCCAGACGCGGGCCCTGTTCCCTCGGGGCGGGGCGCCGACGGGGCTCGCACTTCGAGAGCCTGGCCGCCGCCGTCGTGCACCAGCAGCTGGCGGGTAGGGCGGCCGGGGCCATCTGGCGCCGGGTGCGGGAGCAGGTCGGCCTCCCCTTCAACCCCGAGGGGGTGCTGGCCCTGGGGCCCGAGCCCCTCCGTGCCGCCGGCCTGTCGGGTGCCAAGGCCGCCGCCCTGGCCGACCTGGCGGCCCGGGTGGCCGACGGCCGGCTGCCTCTGGCCGGCGTCTCCAGGCGGTGCGACGCCGACATCGTGGCGGCGCTCTCCGAGGTCAGGGGGGTGGGGCGGTGGACGGCGGAGATGTTCCTGATCTTCGGCCTGGGGCGCCTCGATGTGTGGCCCACGGGCGACCTGGGGGTGCGCAAGGGGTACGCCGTGGCGTTCGGCCTCCGAGCCCCTCCGCCCCCTGAGGCCCTGGAGGCGTTGGGACGGCCCTACCGGCCCTGGCGCTCGGTCGTGGCGTGGTACTGCTGGCGGGCGGTGGAGACGGTCACGCCGCCGCTCTGACCGCCGGCTTGGATTGCCTACCGACCAGTAGGTAGGATGCGGCTATGGACGACGCCAAACTCCTCCACGAGCTGGCCCCCGTCGTGGAGGGGCTCCTCGAGCGTCACCTCGACAACGCCCGGGAGTGGTTCCCCCACGAGCTGGTCCCCTGGAGCCGGGGGCGGGACTTCGAGGCGGGCGAGACGTGGGACGCCACCGCCGACGGCCCCATGGACGAGGCCGTGCGCAGCGCCCTCTTCGTCAACCTGCTCACCGAGGACAACCTGCCCCACTACTTCCGCACCATCGACGCCCTCTTCGGCGAGGAGCAGCCGTGGGGGGCGTGGACCCGCCGCTGGACGGCCGAGGAGGGCCGCCACGCCGTGGTGATCCGGGACTACCTGACCGTCACCCGCAGCATCGACCCGGTGGCGCTGGAGCGGGGCCGGATGCACCAGGTCAGCCGGGGGGAGGTGCCCCGCCCCGAGTCGGTGGCCGACTGCCTCGTCTACGTCACCCTCCAGGAAGCGGCGACGCGGATCTCCCACCGCAACACCGGTCGTCTCCTCGACGACCGCAGGGGCTACGAGGTGATGGCCAGGGTGGCCGGGGACGAGCACCTCCACCACGTCTTCTACCGGGACCTGACCGCCGCCGCCGTCGAGGTCGACCCCTCAGCGGCGGTGCTCGCCATCGACCGCCAGGTGCGGGGCTTCGAGATGCCGGGGACGGGGATCCCCGGCTTCGCCGCCCACGCCCGGGCCATCGCCGCCGCCGGCATCTACGACTTCACCAGCCACCACGACCACATCCTGCGGCCGGTGGCCTTCGACCACTGGGGCCTGGACCGCCTCGAGGGCCTGAGCCCGGCTGCCGACCAGGCCCGGGAGCGGGTGCTCTCCCACATCGCCCGGGTGGGGCGGGCCGGGCGTCGGCAGGCAGAGCGGCGCCAGGCCCGGCTCGGGTCCGAGAGCCTGGTGGCGGGGTAGCCGCCCACCGCTCTCCGGCTCTACGAGGTGGGGCAGGAGCGGGCCAGGTCGGGGTCGGTCCACCCCCAACCGCCCAGGGTGGCCTCGGACTGTTCGGGCTCGAGTTGATCGAGCACCGGGGGCAGCGAGGGCGCCGAGTGGGGTGGGATAAGCTGGCTCAGGTACTCCACCAGCGAGGTGTCGGGGATGGGGACCACGACCGTCCACTCGGTGGTGGCGTCGGCCGCCACCACCATCTTGCGCTCAGGCGCCCCCGACAGCGGGGCCTCGCCGATGTCGACCGTCACCACGAACGGTTCGACAGTCGCCCGGGCGGTGGCCGGGTTGGTCAGCTCGCCCCGGACCTCCACCACCCACGGGCCCAGGCGGGAGAGGTCGAGCACCGTCTCCCCGCTCTCGTCCTCGGGGTGGACCTCGACCGAGGTGACCTGGAGCTGGGGTGCGCCGGTCGGGCAGGCCGGCTCCGACCTGGCCGCCTCCTCGGAGTCGGGCGTCCCCGACGGCGGGCTGGGAGCGGCGCCGAGGTCGGGGGCGGCGCCAGGCTCACCGGTGGTGGTCGAGGTGCCACGACGGGAGCTCGTGTGCTCGTCGCCGGTGGTGGTGGCGACGGTAGGGGCGGTCACCCGGCGGGACGCGGCGGTGGACACCTCGGTGGGGCGGGGGCCGGGTGCCAGCACGAACGCCAGCACGGCCACGACCGCTGCCAGCGCAGGGGCCACCACCGCCGCCGCCCGTGCCCGGGACCAGGCCGGCTGGCGACCACCCGGTTGCGCCCCGGGCGTGGGGAGCGGGGCGCGGGCAGGCCTGACGTCGACCGGCTTGTCGCCGAGGACGACGGCGACGTTGTCGAGGAAGCCGGCCAGGCGCAGCCCGTCGGTGCGCGGCTCCCGAGCGGCCACGATGAGGTCGGGGCCGTCACGGCAGACCACCTCGGCGGCGAGGAGCGCGGCCAGGGACCGGTCGACGTCGACCAGGCTGAGGTGGAACTCGCTGGCCAGGGCGCCGAGGGGGTAGCGGACACGCCGGTCGGCGTCGGCGTGGTCGGCCAGCAGGCCGAGGAGCCGAAGGGCGTCGAGGCGGGTGCGCCGCTCCACGCCCAGGGCCAGCAGGCGCGCCGAGGCGGTGCCCACCAGATCGTCGCCGATCTCGCCCCAACGGCCGTGCCCGATCAGCTTCCCCACGCTCCTCTTAGATTCGGGAGCCACCATCGTGCCTCCTTTAGTGTGCCCCCAACCGTCCCGCGTCGGGACGTCGGCCCCGACTCGGCCCGGGCCGTGATCGAGCCCGTGGCCGGCCCCGGGCCGGATGAGCGGTGACCCGCCTCCCGGCGCGGCTCCTCGCCGGTCTGCTGGGCGGGATCGGCCTCGCCAACCTGGCCATCGTCGTGGCCTGGCGGTACCAGGCGGCCGCCGCCTCGGTGCGGCCACCCCCCGGGCCGGGTCTCGCCGCCGTGAGGGTGGTGGACGAGCGCCTGTGGCGGGGGCCCCGTCCGAGCTGGCCGGACTGCGCCGAGATGGCCGCCGGCGGGGTGACCACGGTGGTCGACCTGCGCAGCCCCGACGAGGCCCAGGTGGACGAGGCCCAGCTGGCCAGCCTGGGCCTGGGGCTGGTGCGCATCCCCCTCCGCGACGGCCAGGCGCCCTCGGCCGGCCAGGTGGCCCGCTTCCTCCACGCCGTGGCCACCAGCCCGGGCACCACGTTCGTGCACTGTGGCGGGGGCGTCGGCCGGACGGGGACCATGGTGGCGGCGTACCGGGTCGCCGGGGGGACCGCCACCGCCCGGGTGGTGCTGCGGGAGAACCTGGCCGTGGGCCCGCCCACCCTCGAGCAGCTGGCCTTCACCTGGGGGCTGGACGGCGGCGTCAGGGCCCCGTCCCTCTGGGTGGTGGCGGTCAGCCGGCTGCTCGACGCCCCCCGCCGGGGCTGGGCCCGCCTGCGCCGGCGCCTGCGCCGGCGGGGGCCCTGAGCTCCCCGGTAC
>JBOGHU010000100.1:0-12150 GCA_050742255.1 Acidimicrobiales bacterium | reverse complement strand
GGCCGGGCGCCCCGGGGGGCGGCGCCCCGGGGGCCGGGCGGCGGGGCCGGGGCGGTTCTCCGGTCACTGGGCGTCGGTGGGCGACGGTAGGCGACCGGAGAAGGGGCGGGGGGCCGGGGCCGGAGGGGGGGCGGCGGGGCCGGAGGGGGGGCAGGGCCGGGGCCGGAGAAGGGGGGCCGGGACCGGCCCGCTCCGGACCGGCATGTTCATCATGGCTGTCACACCCCCTCGGCACCATGGGGGTCGTGACGGTGGCGGCCATGGTGAGCAGGCTGGCGGTCCGACGGTTCGGCGTCGTCGGCCGGGCCGAGCTGTTGGCGGTCGGCCTGAGCCCAAGCCAGGTCGACCGCCGCCTGCGAGCCGGCGGTCTGGTGCGGGTCTACGACGGCGTGTACCGCCACGCCGCGGTGAGCCCTTCCCGGCGAGGCGCCCTGGCGGCGGCGGTGCTCGCAGTGGGGCCCGAGGCCGTGGTCTCCCACCGCAGCGCCGCCTGGCTGCACGGCCTGCGCGACCGGCCCGCCGCCCCGTGCGAGATCCTCGTGCCCGGCGACCGCCGGATCCGCCTCCCCGGCGTGGTGGCCCACCGTACCGACACCCTCGACCTCCTCGACCTCGGCACCGTCGACGGCATCCCGGTCACCACCCCCGCCCGCACCCTGCTCGACGAGGGGGCAGTGCTGCCCGCGCCACTGGTAGAGGCCGACCTGGAGGCGGCGCTCCTGCAGCATCGCTGCCGGCTCGACGATCTGTGGCAGGTGCTCGCCCGCCTGGGGCGGCCGGGCCGAGGTGGGACGGCGGTCCTGCGCACGCTCCTCGAGGCTCGTGCCCCCTCCACGCCCGCCGTCGAGAGCGCCCTCGAGCTAGCCCTCATCCACCTCATCCGGGACGCAGGGCTGCCGGAGCCGGCTCGCCAGCACCCCGTCCCCCTGCCCCTCGGCCGCAGCGTCCGCCTCGACCTGGCCTGGCCGAAGCTGCGCATCGGGATCGAGGCCGACGGGCGGCGGTGGCACACCGGTACCCGCTTCGAGGCCGACCTGGCTCGCCGCAACGCCATCACGGCCGCTGGCTGGCACCTCTACCACTACGGCTGGGCGGCGGTCCGCCTCCGTCCCGAGACGGTGATCGCCGAGCTGGGGCAGGCCCGTCGCCAGGCTCGGGCGGCATGAAGGGCGGCTCTCCGTTCTCCGGTCACTCGACGTCGGTGGGCGACGCCGAGCGACCGGAGAGCAGCGAGACACCCAGCTCCGGAAAGAACAGCGCGATCTCGCGGAGGGCGGACTCGGGCGAGTCGGACCCATGCACCAGGTTGTCGGGGAGGCTCAGGCCCAGATCGCCCCGGATCGTACCCGGAGCCGCCTGCCGAGGGTCTGTGGCCCCTATCAGCGAGCGGACGACGTCATGGGTGTCGTCGGGGCCCTCCACCACCAGCGTCAGGATGGGCGCTCGGGTGATGGCGCCGACCAGCTCCTCGAAGAAGGGCTTGCCTTCGTGCTCGGCGTACTGGCGCCTGGCCGTCTCGACGTCGACGAGCCGGACGGAGGCAGCGACCAGCCGAAGCCCCTTCCGCTCGAAGCGACCGACGATCTCACCGACGAGACCGCGCTCGACCGCGTCGGGCTTGCAGATCACCAGGGTGCGGCCCACAGGCCAGGAGCTTGTCACCGCTCGTGGCGTCGCGGCACCTCAGCCGCTCGCAGCGCCGACCGAGCGGCGCCCACGACGTAGAGGGATCCCGTCACCAGCACCACGTCGTCAGGTGACGCCACCGCCAGCGCCCGCCGTGCCGCCTCCGCCACGTCGGGGACCACTTCGGTCTCGGCGTCCAGCATGCGGGCGCCCGCCGCCACCTCCTCGGCGGGCATGGCCCGGCCCCAGTCGACAGCGCAGGCGATCACCAGGGCGGCCAGGCGGGCGTCGAGGGCGTCGAGCATCTCGGTGGCCACCCGGCCCCGGCTCATGCCCACCACCAGGATCCGCCGGCCGGCGACAGAGAAGTCGTCGAGCGTCGCCGCCGCAGCTCGGCCACCGTCGGGGTTGTGGGCGCCGTCGAGGACCACGAGGGGGTGACGACCCAAGATCTCGAACCGCCCGGGGACCTCCACCTGGGCCAGGCCCTCTCTGACCACCTCGTCGCTGAGGCCTCGACCGAAGAGGGCCTCAGCGGCGGCCACGGCAGCAGCCGCGTTGTCGCCCTGGTGGGCGCCGTGCAGGGGGAGGAACACGTCCGTGTAGGAACGTGCCGGGGTCCGCAGGTCGAGCGCCCTACCGCCGACGGCCACGCGGTTGGTGGTGCAATCCAGGTCGACCCCCCGGTGCCAGATCCGGTCTGCCCCCGCCTCCTCGAAGATAGGCCGCAGTTCGGGATCGGTCTCCCCCAGCACGAGGGTGCTCCCCGGTTTGACGATCCCCGCCTTCTCCCGGGCGATGTGGGCACGGGTCGGTCCCAGCAGCTCGGTGTGGTCGAGGCCCACGTTCGTCACCACCGCGACCGCACCGTCCACCACGTTGGTGGCGTCCCACCGGCCAGCCATGCCCACCTCCACCACGGCGACGTCGACGGCGATGTCGGCGAACCAGCGCAGAGCAGCGAGAGTGAGGATCTCGAACCGGGTCAGGCGTTGGCCCGACAGCTCCTCCAGGCCGGCCACCGCCCCGACCACCTCGGCCAGGTCGTCGTCACCGATGGGCTGGCCGTTGCGAGCCAACCGCTCGTTGACCCCTTCGAGATCGGGGCTCGTGTACGTGCCCACCGTCAGGCCGCTGGCGACGAGCAGGCTGGTGAGCATGCGGGCCGTCGATCCCTTGCCGTTGGTCCCGGTCAGGTGGATGGCCGGCTGCGCTCGCTGGGGATCGGCCATCAGAGCGCACAGCTGCTCCATCCGGGCCAGCGTGGGAGGCACAGGTCTACCGGCGACGCCCGCCTCCAGGTTGGTGTGAGCGTCCAGGTACGCCAGCGCCTGCCGGCAGGTCCAACCCACCGCCGCCGGCGAGGTACCCCCGTGGCCGCTCAGACCGACACGACCACGGACTGGTCTCGCCGGTCACGGCGGGCGCTGTCAGCGGCCTTGGCGGCGCGCTCGCGGGCCGACTCGGCTGCCTTCTGGACGGCGGGGCGGGCGCTGTCAGCGGCCTTGGCGGCGCGCTCGCGGGCCGACTCGGCTGCCTTCTGGATGGCGGGGAGGAGCGACTCGGCGGCCAGCCCTACCCCCGCCAGGGTCTTGGAGAGCGAGCGCCGAGACGCCCGGGCCCGCTTGCGGTCCCGCCGATGGAGCAACCACCCCACCGCCCCCCCCAGTAGCCCGGCCCCCGCCACGACCGCGACCGCGCGCGCGCCCGCCGATCCGTTAACGCGCTCACCGGCCGACTCGTCCTCCTCGTCAGCCGTGCTCCTCGCCCGCACACCGGCGGCCACAGCCCCCAGCACCGTACCGATCACGACACCTTTCCACACTTTGCTCATGGCCGATCTCCCTTCGTCGAGGATCGGAAATAACGCTACCCACAAACGGGGGATTTCCTACCAAAGGACACAGAACTACCGCGACTACGAGGCTGCGCGTCGGGGGCGCTGGGCACGCGGCGTCTCCGTTCGGGGCACGAGGGTCGGGTTGACCTTCTCCTTCACGACCTGTCGGTCGATGACGCACTTGCCGATATCGGTCCGGCCAGGGAGGTCGTACATGACGTGGAGCAGCACCTCCTCGAGGATGGCCCGGAGGCCTCGCGCCCCGGTCCCTCGCAACAGAGCCTGGTCGGCCACCCCTTCCAGGGCATCCTCGGAGAACACGAGCTCCACGTCCTCGAACTCGAAGATCCGCTTGTACTGCTTGACCAGGGCGTTCTTTGGTTCGACCAGGATCCGCACCAGCGCGTCCCGGTCTAGGTTGGATACCGCTCCTATGACCGGCAGGCGCCCGATGAACTCGGGGATCAGCCCGAACTTGAGCAGGTCTTCGGGGAGCACCCGGGCGAGGATCGCCCCCAGCTCCTTCTCGCCGGAGCGGCGGATGTCGGCACCGAAGCCGACCCCCTTCCTGCCGATGCGGTTCTCGATGATCTTCTCGATGCCCGCGAACGCGCCACCACAGATGAACAGGACGTTGGTGGTGTCGATCTGGATGAACTCCTGGTGGGGGTGTTTGCGCCCTCCTTGGGGGGGCACCGAGGCCGTGGTCCCCTCCAGGATCTTGAGCAACGCCTGCTGCACGCCCTCGCCGGAGACGTCACGGGTGATCGACGGGTTCTCCGACTTCCGGGCGATCTTGTCGATCTCGTCGATGTAGATGATCCCGGTCTCGGCCTTCTTCACGTCGTAGTCGGCCGCCTGGATCAGCTTGAGGAGGATGTTCTCCACGTCCTCCCCCACGTATCCGGCCTCGGTGAGCGCGGTGGCGTCGGCGATGGCGAAAGGGACGTTGAGCATCCGGGCCAGCGTCTGGGCCAACAACGTCTTCCCGCAGCCGGTGGGGCCGAGGAGGAGGATGTTGGACTTGGCCAGCTCCACGTCCACGTCGTGGGCAGAGCCGTACTGCATCCGCTTGTAGTGGTTGTAGACCGCCACGGAGAGGATCTGCTTGGCGTGCTCCTGGCCGACGATGTAGTCGTCCAGGAACTCGTGTATCTCACGGGGCTTGGGCAGCTCGTCGAAGCGCAGCTCTGACGTCTCGGAGAGTTCCTCCTCGATGATCTCGTTGCACAGGTCGATGCACTCGTCGCAGATGTACACGCCGGGACCAGCTATGAGCTTCTTCACCTGCTTCTGGGACTTCCCACAGAACGAGCACTTGAGCAGGTCCCCGCTGCCATCCCCGATCCTCGCCATCACTCTCCTCGCTGCTGCTCGTCGTTGCTCGCTGGTCTCCGTTGGCTACGCCTTGGCGGTGACCTCGGCCGGCACCGACTCCCGCACGGCGATGACCTCGTCGATGACGCCGTACTCCTTGGCCTCGTGCGCCGACATCACGAAGTCCCGGTCGGTGTCGCGGTGGATCCGCTCGATGGGCTGACCGGTGTGCTCGGCCAGCAACTCGTCGAGCATCACCCGCATGCGCTCGATCTCCTTGGCCGCCAGCTCGATGTCGATGGCCTGGCCGATGGCCTGGGCGTAGGGCTGGTGGATGATGACCCGGGCCCGGGGCAGGGCCAGGCGCTTCCCCTTGGCTCCCGCCGCCAGCAGCACCGCCGCGGCTGACGCCGCCTGTCCGAAGCAGATGGTGCTGATGTCGGGCTTCACGTACTGCATGGTGTCGTAGATGGCGAACAGCGCGGAGATCTCGCCACCAGGAGAGTTGATGTAGACGTTGATGTCCTTGTCGGCGTTCTCCGATTCCAGGTGCAGGAGCTGGGCGCAGACCAGGTTGGCGATGTTGTCGTCGATCGGCGTGCCGAGGAAGATGATGTTGTCCTTGAGGAGCCGGGAGTACAGGTCGAACGCTCGTTCCCCCCGGTTGGTCTGCTCGACGACGGTCGGTACCAGGTAGTTCAGGAGCCGGAACCCCTGCTCCCCTTCCCCGGCTTGGCGCTCTCTCGTCAGATCGATCACTCGGCCTGCTCCTCGACGTCGTCGATCTTGGTCTGGGGGTCCTCGGCTGCGCCTGACGCCCAGGCTCGTTCGTCAAGGTCGTCCCGGTCGACCGATTGGCCGTCCTCGTCGACGATCTCGACGTGCTCGACGAGCCATTCGAGCGCCTTGCCCTTCCTGAGGTCCGAGCGTATCGCTTGGAGCTGGTCGGCGCGCTCGATGCGGTCTCGAAGCGCAGCCGGCTCCTCGTCCAGCCGGGCGGCCAGCCGGGCCACCTCCGCTTCCACCTCGGCATCGGTGACCGCGATGCCCTCGGCCTCGGCTACGGCCCGAAGGGCCAGGTCGGCCTTCACCGAAGAGACCGCCTGGCCTCTCAGCTCCCGGCTCAGCTCCTCGGCGTCGCGGTCGGTGGACTGGAGGTACTGGTCCAGAGAGAGACCTCGCTCCTGGAGCCGCCTGGCCAGGTCGTGGGCCCGGCGCTCCACCTCCGGCCCGACCAGAGGCTCGGGAGGATCGTCGGTCACCAGGTCGATGAGCGCCGCCATCACCCCGTCGCGCAACCGCAACTGGGACTGCAGCCGTCGCATCCCCTCGAGCCGGGCCCGCAGGTCCCCCCTGAGCTCGGACAACGTCTCGAACTCCGACGCCTCGGCCGCCCAGTCGTCGTCGAGGTCGGGCAGGACCTGTTCCTGCACCGCTTTGACCAGCACCCGGAACGAGATCCTGTCCTCGGAACCGAGGTCGGGATGGACGGCGTCGAACGCCAGGATGTCGCCCACCTTGGCCCCGGGCAGCCGCTGGTCCAGGTCCGGCACGAGGTCGCCACTGCCCACCGCGTACAGGTAGTCGTCGGCGGTGAGGCCCTCGACCGGCTCGCCGTCCCGGGAACCGGCCAGGTCGATGCTCACGTGGTCGCCGGGACGGACCGGCCGGTCGACGGGCCGGAGCTCGCCGAACTGGGCCCGCAGGCGCTCGACCTGGGCATCGACCTCCTCCTCGGCGATCTCGGGCCTGGGCACGGTGACGCGGAGGTTGGCGTAGCCGGGCACCGAGACCTTGGGGCGGACCTCGACCACGGCATCGAAGGTCACCGGGCCGGACTCGGCACCCGAGGTGAGGTCGAACTCGGGTGGGGCTATGGCGTCCACCTCGGTCTCGGTCACCGCCCGGGCGTAGTACTCCGGCAGCGCCTCGCGGAGGGCCTCCTGTCGAGCCACCCCGGCGCCGATGCGGGCCTCGAGGATCCGACGGGGCGTCTTCCCGGGCCGGAACCCCGGGACCCGCACCTCCTTGGCGATGCGCCGGAAAGCCTCGTCCAGAGCTGACTGGAAGTCGGCCTCCTCTAGCTGCACCGAGAGCTTGACCAGGTTCCCCTCGAGAGGCACGACCGTGGACCTCACAGGCGACCGAGTGTACCGGCAGCGTGACGGCGGTCGATCACGGGATCGCGGGAGGGCTCCCGGTCGCTCAGCACCCCAGCTCGCGCAGCTTGTCGTTGATCTCCAGCGCACCCCTCAACGCCTCGCTGCGGCGGTCGCTGCCCGGCTCCAGACCGTCGGCCGCCTCCAGAGCCCGGTCGAACTCCCGTTGGAGGGTCGAGCACGCCGCTGGCAGGGTCCCCTCGGAGGCGACCGGTCCCGGCCCGTCCTCGGTCGAGCTCGACCCGTCTCCACCACCGCACGCCGCCAGCACGACCGAGGCCACGACCGACCACCAGACGACCCTGAACCTGCGCATGACGGCTCCCCCCGAGGTCGCGCTCCCCCGTTCCGCTCGCTCAACCTACGATAGAGCAACCGTCCGCGACCAGTCCCGTCCGGCGACATGGCGCCGGCGAGGGTGGGGCTAAAGGAGAGGTCGAGGTGTAGGTAGAGGTAGAGGTAGAGGTAACGACGGGGAGTGGCGCAGTGGTAGCGCACCTGCTTTGGGTGCAGGAGGTCGGCGGTTCAAATCCGCCCTCCCCGACGCCCACCAGGACAAGCTCACAAGACCACGCGGGTGTAGCTCAGCGGTAGAGCTCCAGCCTTCCAAGCTGGTGACACGGGTTCGACTCCCGTCACCCGCTCCTCCTGCAGTGCATCTCAATGCATCTCCGTCCCCCGAGGCCCTGCTGACCCCAGCGGTATGGTGAGGGCGGTGGCCGAACCTCACGTGCTGTCGATCGTCCTGGCCGGAGGCGAGGGCAAGCGTCTGGCCCCACTCACCGCCGACCGGGCCAAGCCGGCCGTCCCCTTCGGCGGTCACTACCGCCTAATCGACTTCGTCCTCTCCAACCTCGCCAACGCCGGCTACCTGAAGATCGTCGTCCTCACCCAGTACAAGAGCCACAGCCTCGACCTGCACATCTCCCGTACCTGGCGCCTGTCCCCGGTCCTCGGTGATTACGTCACTCCGGTGCCGGCACAGATGCGGGTGGGTCCACACTGGTTCGCGGGGTCGGCGGATGCCATCTACCAGAACCTGAACGTCATCGGCGACGAGCGCCCCGACTACATCTGCGTGTTCGGGGCCGATCACATCTACCGGATGGACCCGCGCCAGATGGTCGAGCAACACGTCGACTCCGGTGCCGGCGTCACCGTCGCCGTCGTCCGCGCGCCGGTCCACCAGGCCAGTGAGCTCGGGGTGATCGAAGCGGGACGTGGCACCGCCATCAGCGCCTTCCGGGAGAAGCCGTCGGAGACCACCGGCCTTCCCGACGCCCCCGACCAGCTGCTCGCGTCGATGGGCAACTACGTGTTCACGGCGAAGACGCTGATCGACGCGGTGCAGGCGGATGCCGCCGACCGCACCTCTCGCCACGACGTCGGCGCCGACCTCATCCCGATGCTCGTCGCCGGCTGCGAGGCGCATCTCTACGACTTCTCGACCAACGAGGTCCCCGGGGCGACCGAGCGCGATCACTCCTACTGGCGTGACGTGGGTACGCTGGACTCCTACTACTCGGCCCACATGGACCTCATCTCGGTCCACCCCGTGTTCAACCTCTACAACCATGACTGGCCCATCTACACCTCGGGCCCCCCCCGTCCACCCGCCAAGTTCGTCCTGGAGGGCACCGGGGGCACCGGGCAGGCGTTGGACTCGATGGTGTGCGGCGGAGCCATCATCTCGGGGGGCACGGTACGGAGGTCGGTGATCTCCCCCGGCGTGTTCGTCGATGTCCGGGCGCAGGTGGAGAGCTCGGTGCTGATGGACGACGTCAGAGTCGGCCGCGGGGCCATCGTGCGCGACGCCATCATCGACAAGAACGTCGAGGTCCCCCCTGGCGCCCGGATCGGCGTCGACCACGAGCTGGAACGTCAGCGGTTCAAGGTGTCCGAGAACGGGATCACCGTCATAGGCAAGGGCGAGAAGATCGCCGAGCAGTGAGACCTCCCGTCACCCGGGCATGAAGGTCGCTCTCCTCACCAAGGAGTTCCCGCCGGACGTCTACGGCGGGGCCGGGGTGCACGTCGAGCACCTCAGCGTCGAGCTTGCCTCGCTGGTGGACCTGAAGGTGCACTGCTTCGGAGAGCCTCGCCGCTCGCACCTGGTCGCAGCCGCCTACCAACCCTGGGCGGCGCTGGCCTCCGACGACCACGCCTCGGCCCTCCAGACCATCTCGGTCGACCTGCGCATGGCCCAGGCCGTGGCGGGCAGCGACGTGGTCCACAGCCACACCTGGTACGCCAACCTCGGAGGGCACCTGGCAAAGCTGCTCCACCAGATCCCCCACGTCGCCACCGCCCACAGCCTCGAACCCCTCCGGCCGTGGAAGGCGGAGCAGCTGGGTGCCGGCTATGCCGTCTCCCTCTTCTGCGAACGCACCGCCCTGGAGGGGGCCGATGCGGTCATCGCCGTCTCGGAGGCGATGCGAAGCGACATCCTGAGCGCCTACCCCGCCGTCGACTCGGACCGGGTCGTCGTCATCTACAACGGCGTCGATCCCCGGGAGTACCGCCCCGACCCCCGCACCGATGCGCTCGAGGAGCTGGGCATCGATCCTCGTCGCCCGTCGGTCGTGTTCGTCGGCAGGGTCACCCGTCAGAAGGGAATCCTCCACCTGCTCGAGGCCGCCCGCTCCATCGACCCCGCCGCTCAGCTGGTGCTCTGCGCCGGGGCCCCCGACACCCCTGCGATCGGTGCCGAGGTCGGTGGCCGGGTGGCCAAGCTCCGCCAGAGCCGTGACGGCGTGGTCTGGATCGAGCGGATGCTGCCCCGGGCGACCGTCATCCAGATCCTCAGTCACGCCACCGTCTTCGTGTGCCCCTCGTCGTACGAGCCCTTCGGGCTCGTCAACGTAGAGGCCATGGCCTGCGAGGCCGCCGTGGTGGCCACCGCCACCGGGGGCATCCCTGAGATCGTCGTCGAGGGCGAGACCGGCTACCTCGTCCCCCTGAACGCCGCCGACGAGGCGTCGCCCGAGGGCTCCGACCGCTTCGCACGGGAGCTGGCGTGGAGGGTGAACGAGCTGCTGGCCGACCCCGAGACAGCCGTCCGCCTCGGGCAGGCCGGGCGCCGGCGCGTGCTGGAGCACTTCAGCTGGCCGGTCATCGCCGAGGAGACCGTGTCGCTCTACCGGCGCATGCTCCGCTGACCACGTCGGGGGCGCGGTTCTCCGGTCACTGGGCGTCGGTGGGCGACGGTGGGCGACCGGAGAAGGGGCGGGGGGCCGGGGCCGGAGAAGGGGCGGGGGACCCTTCATCATGGCTGATGTCACACCCCCTCGGTACGGTTCGGGCATGCGGTTGTCGCCGTCGCACCCCATGACCTACAATCGTGCCAATTCGTGCCCTGCCCCGGCGACGGGGCCCCGAGCAGCGCAGTCGGGTCCGGAGGGAGGTGACGGCGTGCCCGTCCAGCCGTACGAGATCGTGGTCATCTTCGACGTCACCCTCGAGGAGGCGTCGGTGGAGGCGGTCATCGGCCGCTGCACCGAGCTGATCGAGTCACTGGGTGGCACGGTCAACCAGGCCGACAGGTGGGGCCGGCGACGGTTCGCCTACGAGCTGGCGCACCGGTCGGAGGGCTACTACGTCCTCCTCGAGGTGACGACCGACCCCTCCTCGGTCGACGACGTCAACCGCTTCCTGCGCCTCGCGGACGAGGTGATCCGCCACAAGATCGTCCGAGTGCCCGAGCACCGTGCCGGCCGCACCGTGCCCGGGCCCGACGAAGACCCAGTCGTCTCGGAAGCACGTCCGGGAGCCTCCCGAGGGAAGCGAGAGAACGAGAGAAAGAGCGAGCACCATGGACAATTCCGTCACCATCGTAGGGAACCTCACCCGTGATCCAGAGCTGCGCTACACCGCCTCGGGCCAGGCCATGGCCCGGTTCGGCGTTGCGGTGAACCGGCGGTGGCAGAACCGCCAGACCAACGAGATGGAGGAGTCGACGTCGTTCTTCGACGTGGTGGCCTGGCGGGACCTGGCCGAGAACATCGGTGAGTCGATGCAGAAGGGATCGCGGGTGATCGTGACCGGTCGTCTGGAGCAGCGGAGCTGGGACGCTCCCGAGGGGGGTCGGCGCTCCATCGTGGAGGTGGTCGCCACCGAGGTGGGCCCCAGCCTCCGCTGGGCCACGGCGAAGATCGAGAGGAACGAACGCCGGTCGGGTCCCACAGGTCCCCCTGCCGAGGCCACCGCCGCTCCCAACCCGCCGGCCACCTTCGACGACGACGAGCCCTTCTAAGGGAGGAGGTGACCGGCATGGGCAGGAAGGCGAAGGCGCAGTCGCCCCGAAGTCGCCGGGGCAAGGACGTCGGCAGGAAGCTGAAGAGCAAGCCGTGCGTCTTCTGCCAGAACAAGATCGACTGGGTCGACTACAAGGACGTCAACCTGCTCCGGCGGTTCATGTCCGACCGGGCCAAGATCAGGGCTCGGCGGGTCACCGGCAACTGCGCCCAGCACCAACGTCACGTGGCCGTGGCCGTCAAGACAGCTCGTGAGCTGGCACTGCTCCCCTACGCCACCCGCGTGACCAGCAGCAGGGGTGGGCGACGGCCACGCGACAAGGGCGGTCGGGGGCCGGCCCAGGAGGTGCCGCCCAGGGCCGGCGCAGCTTATGCCGAGGGCGGTCCGCGGATCGGTGACACGGTCCTCCCCGGCGAGATGCCCACCGCGCCCGACGGGGCGTCGGAGTCGGCTGGCGGGGGATCGTGAAGGTCATCCTGCGCACCGATGTCACCGAGCTGGGCAGGCGCGGCGACGTGTTGGAGGTGGCCGACGGCTACGCCCGCAACTACCTGCTCCCCCAGGGGCTGGTGATGAGGGCGAACCCGGGCGCCATCGAGCAGGCCGCCTCCATGCGCCGGGCCCGGGAGGCGAGGGAGGTGGCCGAACGGGCCCAGGCCGAGGACCTGGCCCGTAGGCTGGCGCCCACGGTGATTCGGATCGTCGCCCGGGCCGGGCCGGGGGGCAGGCTCTTCGGCTCGGTCACCGCCGCCGACATCGCTGCGGCGGTGATGGACCAGACGGGCGTCGCCATCGACCGTCGCAAGGTCGCCCTCGACACGCCCATCCGGGAGCTGGGGACCCATCAGGTCCCGGTGAGGCTCCACGCCGACGTGGAGCTCCCCGCCACCGTCGAGATCACCGCCGGCTGAGCGGGCGCGCCGGCTGAGCGGGCGCGCCGGCTGAGCGGGCGCG
>JBOGHU010000099.1:0-10364 GCA_050742255.1 Acidimicrobiales bacterium | reverse complement strand
GGCGACGCCAGGTGACCGGAGAGCCCGGTGCCCACCGCCGCCGGCCCGGCCGGGGGTCCCGGCCGTCGGAGAGGGGGCGTGTGGCGGCGGCTGCTTGCGCCTTTGTGAAGCCGGAGCCGAGAGCGGTACGCTGCGCAGGTGCTGCCGAGGACCACCCTGGCCCTGTCCGAGAAGAGGGCCACCATCCGCCCCGTGGGGCGCCCCTGCCCGTGGCTACGGGTGTGGGGCGGCTGAGGGGCTGGGGGGTCGTGGGCGACCGGTCCCGGCACAGAACCCCCGAGGCTACGGTGGCCCGGCTCCCGGTCTACCTGCGGAGCCTGGTCGAGCTGGCCGAGGGGCGGATGGCGACGGTCTCCTCCGAGCGGTTGGCGGAGATGGCCGGGGTCAACGCCGCCAAGGTCCGCAAGGACCTCTCCTACCTCGGCTCCTACGGCACCCGCGGGGTCGGCTACGACGTCGAGTACCTGCTCTTCCAGGTGAGCCGGTCCCTGGGCCTGACCCAGGACTGGCCGGTGGTCATCGTCGGCATCGGCAACCTGGGCCACGCCCTCGCCAACTACCGGGGGTTCATGGACCGTGGCTTCCCCGTCGCCGCCCTGGTCGACGCCGCGCCCACGACGGTCGGGGAGCGCGTCGGTGATCTGGTGGTACGCCACGTCGACGAGCTGCCGGCGATCGTGGCCGAGAGCGGCATCACCATCGGCGTGATCGCCACCCCGGCCTCGGTGGCCCAGGAGATCGCCGATCGGCTGGTGGCGGCGGGTGTGCGCTCGATCCTCAACTTCGCCCCCGCCGTGGTCACCGTGCCCCCCGACGTCTCCCTGCGCAAGGTGGATCTGGCGGTGGAGCTGCAGATCCTCAGCTTCTACCAGCAGCGACGGGCGGCGACCCTGGTGCCCGTGCCCCACCTTGGCCCGGCGGTCCCGAGCGGGGACGGTGATGTCCCCCCAGCGCCCCCCCAGCCGACCTCGACGGCGCCGGCTGTGCCCCGTGACCCCCGGTAGCGCCGCCCGGCGGGAGAGGCCCGGTCGGTCGCGGCGTCCCCACCGGCCGACGTGGGCGGCCGAGTTGGCGGCGCTACCCTCGGTTGGGGATGCTGGACGCCCGGGCGCGGTGCGGCCGTGGCCGGGCGAGCGAGACGAGGAGCGTCGCCAGACGTGTCAGTGATGGTCGTGGGGCTCAACCACCGGACGGCTCCCCTCGAGCTGCTCGAGCGGATGACCGTCAGCAGTGAGCGGCTCCCCAAGGCGCTGGGCGACCTGGTGGGGCGCGAGCACGTGACCGAGGCGGTGGTGCTGTCGACCTGCAACCGCATCGAGGTGTACGTGCACGCCGAGCGGTTCCACGGGGCGGTGCAGGACGTCCGCTCCTTCTTCGCCCAGGTGGCCTTCCTCCCCCCCGAGGAGTTCGCCGACCACCTGTACACCTTCCACGACGCCGCCGCCGTCGCCCAGCTCCTCACGGTCACCGCCGGCCTGGACTCGGCCCTGGTCGGCGAGAGCGAGATCCTCGGGCAGGTGAAGCGGGCCTGGGAGCGGGCCGTGGCCGAGGGGGCGACCGGGCCGGTCCTCAACGTGCTGTTCCGACACGCGGTCGAGGCCGGCAAGCGGGTCCGCACCGAGACCGGGATCGGTCGCCACACCACGTCGGTGTCCCAGGCGGCCGTCGCCCTCGCGGCCGAGCGGCTCGGCACCCTGGTCGGCCGCCGGGTGCTGGTCCTGGGCGCGGGGGAGATGGGCGAGGGCATGGTGGCCGCCCTGGCCCGTGCCGGTGTCGGCGAGCTGCTCATCGCCAACCGCACACAGGCGCGGGCGGCGGCGCTGGCGGACCGGGTGGGCGGTCGGGCCCTGCCCCTGGGCGAGCTGTCCGACGCCTTGGGCGTGGTGGACGTGCTGCTCACATCGGTCGGCGCGTCGCTGGTCATGGTCGAGCAGGCCCAGCTCGAGTCGGTGATGGCCGCCAGGGCCGGTCGGGAGCTGCTCATCGTCGACGTCGCAGTCCCTCGCGACGTCGACCCCGCCGTCTCCCGGCTCTCCGGGGTCGACCTCCTGGACATGGACGACCTGCGCTCCTTCGCCCAGGCCGGTGTCGCCCGCCGGCGCCTGGAGCTGACCCGGGCGCGGGACCTGATCGACGAGGAGGTGTCCCGCTACCGGGAGGCGGTCACCGCTCGGCGAGTCGCCCCGCTCATCGCCACCTGGCGGGAGCGCGTCGAGGGCATCCGCGCCGCCGAGGTGGCACGACTGGGCGTCGGTCTGGACCCCGACGCCCGGGCCACGCTGGACGATCTCAGCCGCGGCGTGGTCGCCAAGCTCCTCCACGAGCCCACCGTCCGGCTCAAGGACGCCGCCGGCTCGGTCCGGGCGGAGCGGCTCGCCGAGGCCCTGCGCGAGCTGTTCGCGCTCTGAGCGCCGCCTCACCCGTGTCCATGGGGGCGAGGTGCCGGGTCATCGCTCCACCGGCCCCCCGGGCCGCCGCCCTCCTCCCTGGTGGGGCCGGGCGGTGACGCTTCGCGTCGCCACTCGCCGGAGCACCCTGGCCCGCTGGCAGGCGGGCCATGTCGGCGATCTGGTTCGCCGCCGCCACCCCGAGGTCGACATCGACCTGGTGGCGGTCGAGACCCTCGGCGACCAGGCCCTCGACCGCCCCATCTCCGACCTCGGCGGCCGGGGCGCGTTCGTCAAGGAGGTGCAGGCGGCGGTGCTGGACGGGCGGGCCGATCTCGCCGTCCACTCCGCCAAGGACCTGCCCTCCAACCCGCAGCTCGGTGCCGAGGGCCTGCGACTGGTGGCGGTGCCCGAGCGCGGCGACCCCCGTGACGCGCTGGTGGGCCGGCCCCTCGCCGCCATACCGCCCGGTGGGGTGGTCGCCACCGGGTCGGCCCGGCGGCGGGCCCAGCTCGCCCATCTCCGCCCCGATCTCACCTTCGTGGGGCTGCGGGGCAGCATCGAGACCCGCCTGGCGAAGGCCGGTGGCGTGTCGGCGGTCGTGGTCGCGGCCGCCGCGCTCGAGCGGCTGGGACGTGGGGCCCGGGCCGCCGAGGTGCTGGATCCGGCGGTGGTGCTGCCCCAGGTCGGCCAAGGTGCGCTGGCCGTCGAGTGCCGAGCCGACGACAACGCCACCATGGGTCTGTTGGCCGGCATCGACCACGGACCGTCGAGGCGGGCCGTGGACGGGGAGCGGGCCTTCCTCGCCCGCCTCGGAGGGAGCTGCGAGCTGCCCACGGCCGCCTACGGCACGGAGCGGGCCGACGGCTCGGTGTGGATCCGGGCCCTCCTGGCCAGCCTGGACGGCCGGATGGTGCTGCGCACCGAGGCCGTGGTGCCCCGAGGAGCCGACCCGGCGGGGGCGGGCGCCCGCCTGGCCCAGGACCTGCTGGACCGCGGCGGTCGCTCGTTGCTGGAGGAGGCCGGTGCCGGCTGGTCGCGCCGCTGAGGGAGCGGACGTGGCGGGGGGGCGACCCTTGCGGGGACGGCTGGTCGTGGTCACCCGGGCTAGGGGCCAGGCCGGCGGGTTGGTCGACCGCCTGGGCTCGGTGGGAGCGGAGGCGGTCGAGCTGCCTGTCATCGAGATCGGCGAGCCCTCCGACGGCGGCCGGGCCCTGCGGGCCGCCGCCGCCACCGTGGGCGACTTCCACTGGGTGGTTTTCACCTCTGCCAACGGTGTCGAGCGCCTCCTCCCCCTGCTGGAAGCCGGGCCGGCGCTGGCCGAGGTCCGGGTCGCGGCCATCGGTCCGGGGACCTGCGCCGCCCTGGGCGCCTGGCACGTCACCGCTGACCTCGTCCCCCCCCGCTTCGTCGCCGAGTCGCTGCTGGAGGTGTTCCCGGCGCCCCCCTCCGGTGGAGGGCGGGTGCTGCTGCCCCGGGCCGCTGGGGCTCGCGACGTCCTGCCCGAGGGGCTGCGGGCGTCGGGTTGGGAGGTGGAGGTGGTGGAGGCGTACCGGACCACGGTGGCGTCGCCGTCGCCCGCCGCCCTGGCGGCGGCCAGACGGGCCGAGGTCGTGACCTTCACCTCGTCCTCGACGGTCACCGCCTTCCTCCAGGCGGCCGGTGCGGACACGGTCCCCCCGGTGGTGGCCTGCATCGGCCCGGTGACCGCGGCCACGGCCAGGGCCCACGGGCTCACCGTCGACATCGAGGCGGCGGTGCACACCACTGACGGGCTCGTCGACGCCCTGGTGGAGGCGCTGGGCCGCTAGAGCCTGGTCGCAGGCTCGGGCCGGCCGTCGCTCCTCCGGCGAGGTGGCGACGTGCCGAGGGGTGTGTCAGCCATGATCTCGTAGGCTTCGCCTGTGGCCTTCCCCGCCCAGCGTCCCCGACGCCTCCGGCGGACGTCGGCGCTGCGCCGGTTGGTGGCCGAGACCCGCCTGTCCGTCGACGACCTGGTGGCGCCGCTGTTCGTCCGGGAGGGGATCACCGAGCCGCAGCCCATCCCCTCGCTCCCCCCAGTGGTGCAGCACACCCGGGAGTCGCTGCGCAAGGAGGTGGCCCTCCTCGCCGAGCTGGGCGTGCCGGCGGTGATCCTCTTCGGCGTTCCCGCCCGAAGGGACGCCGAGGGGAGCGGGGCGTGGGACCCCGACGGGATCGTCCAGGTGGCGCTGCGGGACCTGCGAGACGAGGTCGGTGACCGCTGCGTGGTGATGGCCGACCTCTGCCTCGACGAGTACACCGACCACGGCCACTGCGGCGTCCTCCGCGCCGACGGCACCGTCGACAACGACGCCACCCTGGAGCGCTACCGGCTGACGGCGGTGGCCCAGGCCCAGGCCGGGGCGGCGGTGGTGGCCCCCAGCGGGATGATGGACGGGCAGGTGGCCGCCGTCCGTGCCGCCCTCGACGGCGCCGGTCACCAGGACACGGCCGTCATGGCCTACGCCGCCAAGTACGCATCGGCCTTCTACGGGCCGTTCCGGGACGCGGTCGACGTGACCATCGCCGGCGGCGGCGACCGCACCGCCTACCAGCAGGACCCGCGCAACGCCCGTGAGGCCCAGGTGGAGGTGGCCCTCGACGTCGAGGAGGGGGCGGACATGGTCATGGTCAAGCCGGCGGTCTCGTACCTCGACGTCATCGCCCGCGTGCGGGACGCCGTGGAGGTCCCCCTGGCCGCCTACCACACGTCGGGGGAGTACGCCATGGTCCGGGCGGCAGCCGAACGGGGCTGGGTCGACGGCGTCGCCGCGGTGACCGAGCACCTCACCGCGGTGAAGCGGGCCGGGGCCGACATGGTCCTCACCTACGCTGCCCGCCAGCTCGCCGAGGTCCTGGCCACCCGGTGAGGATGACCAACGCCGGGTTGTTCGAGCGGGCCCTGAGGGTCATGCCGGGAGGGGTCAGCTCGCCGGTGCGGGCGTTCGGCCCGGTCGGGGGCACCCCCTACTTCGTGGCCCGGGCCCAGGGGGCCCATGTGTGGGACGTGGAGGGGCGCCGCTACCTCGACTACGTCCAGAGCTACGGGGCGTCGATCCTCGGGCACGCCCACCCGGCGGTGGTGGAGGCGGTGCGCGCCGCCGTCGGCCACGGCACGACCTACGGTGCCCCCACCGAGCGCGAGGTGCTCCTGGCCGAGGAGCTGTGCCGGCGGGTCCCCGGCCTGGAGTCGGTGCGGCTCACCTCCAGTGGGACCGAGGCCGCCATGACCGCCGTGCGCCTGGCCCGGGGGGCGACCGGGCGGTCGACCGTGGTCAAGTTCGCCGGCTGCTACCACGGCCACAGCGACGCCCTGCTCGCCGCCGGCGGCAGCGGTGTGGCCGACCAGGGGCTGTCCGGCTCGGCCGGCGTGCCCGTGGGGGCGGTGTCCGACACGGTCGTGGTCCCCTACAACCAGGTCCCCGAGGTGGGTGACGACGTGGCCGCCGTGATCGTGGAGCCGGTGGCCGCCAACATGGGCCTGGTCCCGCCCGTACCCGGCTTCCTCGAAGGCCTGCGACGGGCCTGCGACGGGGCCGGGGCCCTGCTCTGCTTCGACGAGGTCATCACCGGGTTCCGGGTGGCGGCGGGGGGGGCGACGGAGCGCTACGGCGTGGGCCCCGACCTGTGGTGCTTCGGCAAGGTCATCGGCGGAGGCCTGCCCGTGGGGGCCGTCGGTGGGCGGCGGGAGGTGATGGACCACCTGGCGCCGCTGGGACCGGTGTACCAGGCCGGCACCCTGTCGGGGAACCCGCTCGCCACCGCGGCCGGGCTGGCGGTGCTGGGCCAGCTCGACGCCTCCGCCTACACCATGCTGGAGGGCCGGGCCGCGGAGCTGGCGGCGCTGCTGGGCACGGTCATCGGCGAGGCCGGGCTTCCCGTGCAGGTCCCTACGGCGGGGCCCCTGGTCGGCCTGCACTTCAGCCCGGTGCCGGTGACCGACGACGGCGAGGCCCGGGCCGCCGCGGGGTCCGGGCTGTACCGCCGCTTCTTCCGGGCCCTGCTCGACCGGGGCGTGGCCCTGGCTCCGGGGCCCAGCGAGGCGGTCTTCCCCAGCCTGGCCCACACCCGCGACGACATCGAGCGCACCGCCGACCTGGCCGCCGCCGCCGCCCGGGAGGTGGCCGCCGGCCTGGGCTCACGGACGACCGTCCCGGTGGCGCCCCGGCGGTCGAGGCCAGGTCGAGAGGGTGGCGACACGGCGTCCGGTGGCTGACCGAGGTGCCCGGGTAGGGTCGGGCCCGGTGATGGAGCAAGCGACGGCGGTCCTGCGCCGGCGGCTGGGCCCGGTGGCGGAGGCCGCCGCCGCCACCACCGTGGACCTGGCCCGGCGGGAGGCGGTGGCTCGGCTGTGGGCCGGTGACCACACGCTGTGGCGGGACGACCCCACCGAGGTGGCCGACCGTCTGGGGTGGCTGGCGGTGAGAGAGATGGGCGGGCGTCTCCCCGAGCTCGAGACCCTGGCCGCCGACGCCACAGCCGACGGGCTCGACCACGCCGTGCTGCTGGGCATGGGGGGGTCCAGCCTCTTCCCCGAGGTGCTCTCACGCACCTTCGGCGCCGACCAGGGCCAACCCGACATGACCGTCCTCGACACCACCGATCCTGCTGCGGTGGCCCGGGTGGGCGCCGACCACGACCTCGACCGCTGCCTCTTCGTCGCCGCCTCCAAGTCGGGGACCACCATCGAGACCCGCAGCCAGCTGGAGCACTTCTGGGACCGCACCGGTGGTGACGGGCGCCGCTTCGTGGCCGTCACCGACCCCGGGACCGGGCTGGCCGACCTGGGCCGGGCCCGGGGGTTCCGCGCCGTGCTCGAGAACCGCAGCGACATCGGTGGACGGTACTCGGCGCTGTCGCTGTTCGGCCTGGTCCCCGGCGCCCTGCTGGGGGTCGACCTGACCGGGCTCCTGGCTCGGGCCTGGGCCATGGCCGAGGCCACCGCCGAGTCCGTGCCCCCATCCCACCACCCTGCCGTGGGCCTGGCCGCCGCCATCGGGGCGGCCGTCGCCACCGGCCGGGACAAGCTCACCCTTGTGCTCCCGGGCGAGGTGGCCAGCTTCGGGCTGTGGCTCGAGCAGCTGGTGGCCGAGTCCACCGGCAAGGGCGGGACGGGGGCCCTTCCCGTGGCCGGAGAGCCCCTCGGCCCCCCCGACGCGTACGGGGACGACCGGCTCTTCGTGGCCGTGGGCGACGCTGGTCGCCACCCCGGCCTGGAGGAGCTGGCCGAGGCCGGTCACCCGGTGGTGGAGGTGGCCTACGGGGACCGGTTGGACCTGGGGGGACAGGTGCTGCTGTGGGAGGAGGCGGTCGCCCTCACCGGCGCCGTGCTCGGCATCAACCCCTTCGACCAGCCTGACGTGGCCTCCGCCAAGGCCGGCACCGACCGGGTGCTGGCGGAGGGCCTGCCCACCATCGAGCCGGTGCGCCTGGCCGCCCTGTTGGACCAGCTCCGTCCCGGCGACTACCTGGCCGTGCAGGCGTTCGTCGATCCCGGCGACCACGCCCTGCTCGACCGGCTCCAGGGCGCCAGGGTGGCGCTCCGTGACCGTCACCGGGTGGCCACCACCCTCGGGGTGGGGCCCCGCTTCCTGCACTCGACCGGCCAGTTCCACAAGGGCGGTCCCCCCACCGGGGTCTTCGTCCAGGTGGTGGGTGACGACCCGCACGACGTCGGCATCCCCGGCCAGGGCTTCGGGTTCTCGACCCTCAAGCAGGCCCAGGCGGCCGGCGACCTCGCCGCCCTGCGGGATCGGGGCCGCCGGGCGGGCCGGGTGCGCCTCGACGAGCTGACGGCGGTGTCAGGGTGAGGAGGCTGGGCCCATGAGGCTGGGCATGGTGGGGCTGGGACGGATGGGGGCCAACATGGCCACCCGGCTGCGGCGGGCGGGCCACGAGGTGGTCGGCTACGACCGGGACCCCGGCGTGTCCGACGTGGGATCGCTGGTCGAGCTGGTGGCGGCGCTGGGAGAGCCCCCCCGGGCGGTGTGGGCGATGGTGCCGGCGGGAGGGCCGACCGACGCCGTCATCGGGGAGCTGGCCGGGCTGTTGGGCGAGGGCGACGTGGTGGTCGACGGTGGCAACTCCAACTTCGGGGACTCCCGGCGCCACGGCGAGGAGCTGGCCCGGCGGGGCACTGGCTTCGTCGACGCAGGGGTCAGTGGGGGGGTCTGGGGCCTGGACGAGGGCTACTGCCTCATGGTGGGGGGCGAGGATGAGGCGGTGGCCGCCCTCCGGCCCGCCTTCGAGGCCCTGGCGCCTGAGGGGGGTTTCGCCCATGTCGGCCCGGTGGGCGCCGGGCACTACACCAAGATGGTGCACAACGGCATCGAGTACGGGCTCATGCAGGCCTACGCCGAGGGCTACGAGCTGCTGCGCGCCGCCGACCTCCAGATCGACGTCCCCGCCGCCGTGGGGGTGTGGCGGAAGGGGAGCGTGGTGCGGTCGTGGCTCCTCGACCTGCTGTGCCAGGCGCTCGACGACGACCCCGACCTGGCCCAGATCCGGGGACGGGCGGCCGACTCAGGGGAGGGACGGTGGACCGTCGACGAGGCGGTGCGGCTGGCCGTGCCCCTCCACGCCATCTCCGCCGCCCTCTTCGCCCGCTTCGCCTCCCGCCAGGACGACTCCCCCGCGATGCGCGTCGTCGCCGCCCTCCGCAAGCAGTTCGGCGGCCACGCCGTCGAAGCCGTGGGCGACGGCAACTCCCCCGGCGCCGACGTCGCTCCCCCTGCCGTCTGACGCCGCGAAGTTATCCACATATTCACAGTCCGTAGCCACGCCGCCCGGCGGTGCCCGACCCTGAACAGGTCGGCGGCGAGGCCGAGAACGCCCCGCAGACGACGATCCTGCGGGGCGCTCGCATGCCACCATGCATCGCCCTCAATGCCGCCCATGGAACGAAATCCCCAAAGGAGGTGCCAATGCCGACCCTCCGAGGAACCCCGCCCGCTTCTCCCCCTGACACAACACACCCTCACCCCACCTCACACCCTCACCCCACCTCACGTCACCGAACAACTCGACAACCGTGGCTGTGGGCGCGGTTGTGGATGGCCGGCATCCCAGCCCAGGAGGCCGCGCAGCTCAAGCAGGGCGACACCGTCAACAGGAGCCACCAAGGGCGCGGCAGTGGAAACGTCGCCCCGGGCTCATCCAGCGCCGCGCAGGTCGGCAGGTGCGTTCTGGCGGTCGTGGTAGAGGCTCTACGCTCGTGTCTCGTGCACGTCGCCCACCTCTCCCTACAGGACTTCCGTTCCTACCTGACCGCCGAGGTAGCGCTCGAGCCGGGAGTCACGGCGTTCGTGGGTCCGAACGGACAGGGCAAGACGAACCTGGTCGAGGCCATCGGTTACGTCGCCTCGCACGGCAGCCACCGGGCCTCGACGGACGCGCCGCTCGTCCGGCACGGTTCGCCGCGCGCGATCGTCCGGGCCGGGCTGGTGAAGGACGACCGCAAGGCGCTGATCGAACTTGAGATCAATCCCGGAAAGGCGAACCGGGCGCGGCTGAACCGATCCCCCGTCCCCAGGCCGCGCGAGATCCTGGGGATGCTGCGGACGGTGCTGTTCGCCCCGGAAGACCTCTCGCTCGTGAAGGGTGACCCGGGGGAGCGACGGCGTTTCATGGACGAGCTGCTCACCACGCGGGCCCCACGCTTCGCCGGGGTGCGTTCCGACTATGACCGCGTCCTCAAGCAGCGCAACGCCCTGCTCAAATCGGCGGCCGCGCACAGGCGCTCCCCCGGCGCCGAAGTCCTCGCGACGCTGGACGTCTGGGACTCACACCTGGCGCGCACCGGATCCGAACTGCTGGCGGCGCGACTCGATCTCGTCGAGGCACTCCGTCCCCTGGCCGTCCGCGCCTACGCGACCCTCGCGCCAGGCAGTGACGCGGCCGATCTGCACTACCAGAGCTCGCTGGGGGACGTCGAGTTGTCCACAGACCGTGGACAAC
>JBOGHU010000098.1:0-14848 GCA_050742255.1 Acidimicrobiales bacterium | reverse complement strand
GTCTCGCCCCCCGGCGGGCGAGACGGCCGCCCGGAGCTCCTCCTCCCGCTCCCGCATGGCCCCCCGGCCCTCCTCCAGGGCGGCGCGGAGCTCCTTGACCACCTGGCGGACGCCGCCCGCCAGCTCGGCGCCCACCCGCTGGGGCCGGTACCGCCGGGCCCGCTCCCGCAACCGCCAGGCCAGCCACGACGAGGCGCCGAGCCCCAGCCCGGCGCCGACCGACAGCCAGAAGACGCGCCGGAACACGCCGCTCCCCTACCGCCGCCGCAGGGCACGGGCCACCCTCGCCGTCCCCGTGGCCAGGGCCATGGCCTTGATGACCGGGTTGGAGAGGGCCAGGTAGGCGAGCCGGGAGGCGGAGTCGACCGTCGCCGACACCGACGTGGCCGAGGTGAGCAGCTCGTCGACGCGCTCCAGCTGGGCGTTGGCGGCGGTGACGGTGCGCTGGAGGTCGCTGACGACGGGCAGGGTCTCCCGCCGGAGCTGCTCCACGCTGAGCCGCATGGCGGTCAGGGTCCGCGACAGCGCCAGCAGGGCGAAGACGCCCAGCACCACGGCCACCACACTGGAGATGGCCACGATCACCGCTGCCAGCTCGCCCGCGCTCACCGGTCCCCCCTGCCCCGGTCTGCCATCCGTCTCCCGATCTCCCGCTCCTGGCCGTGGACCGAGGGCTCGTAGTAGCGGCTCCCGGCCACCTCGACGGGCCGGTAGGCCTGGGCCACCCAGCCGCTCCGATGGTCGTGAGGATGCTCGTAGCCCCCGCCGTGGCCGAGGGAGGCGGCGCCGCGGTAGTGGGCGTCCCGGAGGTGGGGCGGGACCCCTCCCGCCGGTCGCTCCGCCACGTCGGCCTCGGCCCGGCCCAGGGCCACCGTGACCCGGTTCGACTTCGGGGCGGTGGCCAGGTGGACCACGGCGTGGGCCAGGTTCAGCCGGGCCTCGGGCAGCCCCACCACCTCCACCGCCCGGGCGGCGGCGTCGGCGACGAGCAGGCCGGTGGGGTCGGCCATCCCCACGTCCTCGGAGGCCAGGACGACCAGCCGCCGGGCGATGTAGCGGGCATCCTCCCCCGCTGCCAGCATGCGGGCCAACCAGTACAGCCCGGCGTCGGGATCGCTGCCCCGGATGGACTTGATGAAGGCCGACGTCACGTCGTAGTGCTCGTCACGGCCGTAGCGGAGGGCCCGGGTGCCGAGCGCCGCCTCGACCTGGGCCCGGGTCACCCGGCGCTGGCCCCCCTGCTCGCCCCCCGCCAGGGCCAGGGCAACCTCGAGGGCGCCCAGGGCGGCCCGGCCGTCGCCATCGGCCCGGTCGGCCAGCTGCGCCAGCGCCTCCTCCTCGGCGGTCGCACCCTCGAGGGCTAGCCCCCGCCGCAGGAGGGTCGTGACCGCCTCGACGGGCAGGGGCTCCAGCCGGAAAAGGGTCGACCGGCTCAGGAGGGGCGGGTTGACCTCGAAGTAGGGATTCTCGGTGGTGGCCCCGACCAGGGTCAGGACCCCCTCCTCCACCGAGGGGAGCAGGGCATCCTGCTGGGCCCGGTTGAAGCGGTGCACCTCGTCGAGGAAGAGGATGGTCCCGCTCCCCTGCTCCCCCAGGCGGCGGCGGGCCCGCGCCAGCACCTCCCGCACGTCCTTCACCCCGGCGCTCACCGCCGAGAGGGGCTCGAAGGCCCGGCGGGTGCGGTCGGCGACGAGGTGGGCCAGGGTGGTCTTCCCCGTGCCCGGCGGGCCCCACAGGATCACCGACGACAACCGGTCCGACTCGATGAGGCCGCGCAGGGGCCGTCCCGGCCCGACCAGGTGCTCCTGGCCGACCACCTCGTCGAGGGTGCGGGGTCGCAGCCGGGCCGGCAGGGGCGCGGAGGTGGCCAGCCGCTCCTGGGCCACCGTCTCGAACAGGTCAGCGGCCACACCGGGCAGGCTAGCCCGGTGGCCTATCATCCCCGGGTGATCAGCGTGCGGATGGCCGCCGTCGTGCTCGGCGTGGCGGCTCTGGGCGGGCTGCCCGCCTGCTCGGGAGGCGACGACGACGGGGCGGCCCAGGGCACGGGCCCTTCGTCCTCCACGTCCACGTCCATGCCCACGTCGTCCTCCACCTCGACCACCGGCCCGGCCTCCTCCACCTCGGCCCCCGCCCCTACCGCCACCGTCTTCGCCGGCTCCACCGCTGCCACCTCCGTCCCCCCACCGCCCTCGAGCCAGGGCGTGGCCCTGCTGACCGCCGTCCGGGTGGCTGGCCATGGCGGCTTCGACCGCGTGGTCTTCGAGTTCCGTGACGACCGGCTGCCCGGCTACGACGTCGCCTACGCCGAGCCCCCGATCCGCCAGTCGGCGTCGGGGGACCCGGTGGCGGTCGGGGGATCGGCCTTCCTCGCCGTGGGGTTCGAGCCGGCCTCGGGCGTCGACCTCGGCGACACCTTGGAGGAGACCTACACCGGGCCCCGACGCGTCCGGGGCGACACCGCGGCCGTGGTCGAGGTGGTCCACACCGGCGACTTCGAGGCCAACCTCGACTGGGTCGTAGGCCTGCGGGGCAAGGCCCGCTACCGGGTGGAGACGCTCACCGGCCCGGCGCGGGTCGTCATCGACGTGGCCACATCCTGACCCCCCCGGGATCTGTGTGCGGGGGGCCGGCCCCGGTCGGGTCGGGCGCGCACAGAGCCGGCCCGAGCCTGCGCCTGGCGGGCGCACCCGCTCACACGATGGTGTCGTACAGCCCGAGGTACCGCTCGGCCAGGCGGTCCATGGAGAGCGCCTCCGCCCGGACGGCCCCGGCCTCGGCCAGCTCGCCGGCGAGACCTACGTCGGTGAGCACGTCTCGCAGCGCCGACCCCAGGGCGGCGGCGTCGCCGGGGGGCACCAGCAGGCCCTCGACCCCGGGACGGGCCACGTTGCGGTAGCCGGGCAGGTCGCTGGCCACGACCGGGGTCCCCGCCGCCATGGCCTCCAGCAGGACCACGCCGAAGGACTCGCCGTGGAGGGAGGGGGCGCAGAAGACGTCGGCACCGCGGATCCGGCGGGTCAGCTCCTCGTGGTCGAGGCGGCCCAGCCACTCGATCCGCTCGTCGCCGGCGGTCGCCGCCCGGAGCTGATCGGTCTGGTGGCCGTCGCCCGCCACCCACAGCCGGACCTCGGCGGGCAGGTCACCCAGCGCGACGAGGAGCACACCCAGGCCCTTGCGGGGCTCGTGGCGCCCCACGAACAGGATGGTGGGGCCCTCTGTGGGCCACGCCGTGGCCTTGGAGAAGCGCTCCACCTCGATGCCGTTGAACACCAGGTCGTAGCTGCCCCCGAGGTACCGCTGGGCCAGGGCACCGGCGTGCTCGGAGACCGCGCACCGCCGGTCCAGACGGCCGGCCAGCCACCGCAGGGGCCGCGCCGCCCACCGGTAGCCGGCGCTCACGCCGGCGGCGTGGAAGGTGCCGATGAGGGGCGCGCTGGCCAGCACGGCCGAGGTCATGCAGGGCCCGGGCACCATGGGCTCGTGGAGGTGGACGACGTCGAACGCCTCGTCCCGCATGGCCCGGATGGTTCGCAGGGCGCAGGGCAGGTCGGGGGCTATGGGCGCCACCGAGCCGTTGGCGGCCAGCGGCACGCAGTTGCCGAGGGGCGTGACCCCGGCGTCGGGAGGGGGGCCGTCACAAGGTCCCAGCACCCGCGTCTCGTGGCCGTGGGCCCGCAGCGCCCGGGCCAGACCCAGCACCTGGCCCTGGACGCCGCCGGGCAGGGTCAGGCTGTAGGGGCACACCAGGCCGATCCGCACACCCGCAGCGTAGAGGGCACCGCGGGCCGGCCGCGTGCCGGGCGTGGCCGCCGCCGGAGGTCACCTCCGCCGTCGGGCCGGTGCCCGCCCCCGCTCCGACGGCCAGTTGGGCTGCAGCACGTGCCACTGCTCGGGGGCCCGCCGGATCAGGTGCTCGAGCTCACGGGCCAGGTGCTGGGTGACGTGGACCACGTCGTCACGGAACGACCCCACACGGCCTACGGGCAGGGCGGGGCGGACCACCCCGAGATGGTGGCGGGGACCGTCGAAGTAGATGGCCGTGGGCAGGATCGGGGCGCCCGTGCGCAGGGCCAGGGTGGCCGGCCCGCCTGGCAGGGTGGTCCGCTCCCCGAAGAACTCCACCTCCACCCCGTCGCCGGTCAGATCGCGATCGCACAGCAGCCCGACCACCTCGTTGCGGCGCAGCGCGCCGATCACCCGGCGCGCCGCGTGCGGTCCCAGCGGCACCACCTCCAGGCCCAGGCCCCGCCGCATGGCGGCGAACCACTCGAACAGCTCCGGGGGCCGGATGGGCTCCACGACGACGGTGACCGGGTAGCCCTGGGTCGCCATCCACGTCCCCCCGTAGTCCCACCCGCCCAGGTGGGGGAGGGCCATGATCACGCCACGACCGCCCGCCATGGCGGCGTCGAAGTGCTCGATGCCCTGGTACGACAACCCGGCGTCCAGCTCCGCCGCCGACAGGGTCGGGAGGCGGAAGGACTCGATCCAGTATCGGGCGTAGGAGCGGAAGGTCCGCCTCACCTGGCGGCGGAGCTCCCCCGGTGGCAGGGACCGTCCCTCCAGCCGCTCGACGTGGCGGGAGACGGTCTGGCGGCGGCGGCGCGCCGCCACCGCCAACCCCGTCCCGAAGACCACCTCGGCCGGGCCGGTCAGGGGCTCGGGCAGGGCTCGGGCCACAGCCGCGCCGCCGCGGTAGGCCCACCAGGCGAACGCGTCCCCTCCGATCACGGCCCACCGACGGACCCGGGGGCTACCGGCGGCCGCGCAGGTGGTACCGGCGTCGCCAGGCCAGCGCCGTGGGCCGGGCCAGGCGCCGGCCCCGCCACCGGCCCCCGGGCGGGAAGGGGGTGGGCACGCTGGCCTGGCGCCAGACCTTGGCGAAGCGCTGGACCGCGGTCACCGCGGTCAGGGCCAGCATGGCCCACAGGACCACGACCAGCAGCGAGTCGAACAGCAGCCCGAGGGACAGGACCACCATCCGCTCCGCCCGCTCCATCAGCCCGCCCCCGGCCCGGAACCCGAGCGACTCGGCCTTGGCCCGCTCGTATGGGACGAGCATGGAGACGGCCAGGACGGCGAAGGGGAGCACCGCGGCGCGGCCGCCCTCGGTGGCCGACAGGTACCACGCCACACCGCCGAGCAGGATGGCATCGGTCACCCGGTCGGCCACCGAGTCGAAGAAGGCGCCCCGACGCGACGCGGTCCCCGAGGCCTTGGCCACGGCGCCGTCGAGCAGGTCGGGGAGGGCGGTCAGCACCAGCAGCACGACCCCGCCTCGGAGGGCGCCGTTGGCGATCGCCACCGCCGCCGCCACCGCCATGACGACGCCCACCACCGTGAGGTGGTCGGCGGTGATCCCCCTGCGGCGCAGGTTGGAGCCCACCGGCCGCAGCCGACGCTCGATGTCCCTCCTCCAGCGCTCGTCCAGCATCGCGGCCCCCGGTCGTCGTGGCTCCCGGCCGCTTCCCGCACGGCGCGGCCCGGCCCCGCACGCTATCAGCCCGTCTCGGAACGGTCGCGGCCGGGCCCCGCCGCCGGACCGCGCCCGATAGTCTCGACGGGGGTGGCTCGTCCGTAGCCCGGGGCCAGGTCGGTAGCTCGGGGCCAGGTCGGTGCCGGCCGGCCGGAGAGGGGCTCGATGGACCGATATCTGCCAGCCAGGATCCGAAACGTCGCGCTGGTGGGCCACGGCGGGTCGGGCAAGACGACCCTGGCCGAGGCCCTCCTCTACCGGGCCGGGGTGCTCAACCGGCCCGGTCGGGTGGAGGAGGGCTCCACGGTGTGCGACTACGAGCCGGAGGAGGTGAAGCGGGGGATCTCGCTGCAGCTGGCCCTGGCGCCCCTCGAGGTGCGCGCCCGGGGGGCCGACGGGCGGGAGGCCGCCTACAAGCTCAACCTCCTCGACACGCCCGGCTACGCCGACTTCGTGGGCGACGTGGCTGCCGCCCTACGGGTCGCGGACCTGGCGGTGGTGGTGGTGAGCGCGGTCGAGGGTGTCGAGGTCCAGACCGAGGAGGCCTGGAGGATCGCCGCCGAGATGGGGCTGCCCCGGATGGTCTTCGTCAACAAGCTCGACCGGGAGCGGGCCAGCTTCGATCGCACCCTCGACCAGCTTCGGAGCCGCTTCGGCGAGGGCATCGTCCCCCTCGAGCTCCCCCTCGGCCGCGAGCAGAGGTTCCGCGGCGTGATCGACCTGCTCACCGAGACCGCCCACACCTACGACGGCGAGGAGCCGGTGGCCGACGACGTCCCCCCGGAGGCGGCCGGTCCCGCCGGCCGGGCGCGTGACGGCCTGATCGAGGGGATCGTGGTAGCCGACGACGCCCTGCTCGAGCGGTACCTGGAGGGCGACGTTCCCGGGGTCGACGCCCTGAGCGCGGTGCTGGCGAGAGGCGTGGCGGGGGCCACGGTCTTCCCCGTCACCTGCGGGTCGGCCAGCAGACCGGTCGGGGTCGACCGGCTGGCCAGGCTGGTGTGCCAGGTCGGTCCCTCCGCCGCCGACCGCCCAGCGGTCCGGGTGCGGGCCGGCGACGGCACCGCGGAGGTGGCGCCCGACCCCGCCGGAGACCCCCTGGCCTTCGTGTTCAAGACCATCGCCGACCCCTACGTGGGCCGCATCTCGCTCTTCAAGGTCCTGTCGGGGACGGTTCGACCCGACGAGCACCTGGTGAACCCCCGCACCGGGACCGAGGAGCGCCTCCACAGCCTGTTCACCCTGCGGGGACGCAACCAGGTCGACACCGCCGGGGTGCCCGCCGGGGACCTCGGGGCGGTGGCGAAGCTCGCCGACACCCGGACGGGAGACACCCTCGCCCCCCGGGCCACCCCCGTGGTGGTCGTCCCGCTCGAGCCCCCCGACGGTGTCCTGGCCACGGCCATCCGTCCCCGCAGCCAGGGCGACGACGACAAGCTGGCGACCGCCCTGCACCGCCTCCAGGAGGAGGACCCCGCCCTGCGGGTGGAACGGGACCCCGAGACCCACCAGACGCTGCTGCGGGGCCTGGGCGAGACCCATCTCAGCGTCTCCCTCGAGCGCCTCCACCGCAAGTTCGGCGTCGACGTCGACACCGAGGAGGTGCGGGTGCCCTACCGGGAGACCGTCGCCGGCTCGGCCCAGGCCGAGGGCAAGTACAAGAAGCAGAGTGGGGGCCACGGGCAGTTCGGGGTGGCGTCCCTGCGCCTGGAGCCTCTCGAGCGGGGCGGGGGGTTCGAGTTCGTCGACGCCATCGCCGGGGGTGCCATCCCCCGCCAGTTCGTCCCCGCCGTCGAGAAGGGGGTCGTCGAGGCCATGGCGGCCGGCGGCGTCCACGGCTACCCCGTCGTCGACATCAGGGTCACCTGCTTCGACGGCAAGTACCACTCCGTGGACTCCTCGGAGATGAGCTTCAAGATGGCGGGCTCCCTGGCGTTCAAGGAGGCCATGGCCAGCGCCGGCCCGCTGCTCCTCGAGCCCATCTCCCGTCTCGAGGTCACCGTCCCGAACCAGCAGCTCGGCGACGTCATGGGCGACGTCAACGCCCGTCGGGGCCGGGTGCAGGGGACCCAGCCGGCAGGGAGCCGGACCCAGGTGGTCACCGCCCTGGTCCCCACCTCGGAGATCCTCCGCTACGCCATCGATCTGCGCTCCCTCACCGGTGGACGGGGGCGCTTCTCCGCCCGCCACGACCACTACGACGTGGTGCCCGCCCACCTGGTCGACCGAATGGCGCCAGCCCGGCCGTGACCGGTCCCTGCCCCACCTGCGGGCTCGACCCCGACACCATCGCTCCCACCGACGCGGTGGTGGCCCTGAGGTCGTTCCCCCGCCGGTGGCGGGCGGCGCTCTCCCCCGCCGACGCCGAGGAGGACACCGAGGCCGGCCTGCGACGACGACCCGAGCCGTCGACGTGGTCGGCCCTGGAGCACGCCGGGCACGTCGGCGAGGTGCTGGCGGCCGCCGACGACCGGATCCGGCGGGTCCTGGTGAGCGAGCGGCCCGAGCTCCCCCCGGTTGGGGATCCCGACGAGCGAGTCCGGGCCGCGGGCTACAACGACCGCGACGTGGGAGCCGTGCTCGACGCCCTCGCCTCTGGCGCCGACCGCCTGGCCCGCACCGTGGAGGGCGTGCCCCACGACGGCTGGCAGCGGACCGGGTGGCGCGATGGCCAGGAGCTCACCGTGCTGTGGATGGCCCGCGACGCCGTGCACGAGGGCTCCCACCACCTGCGGGACGCGGGGCGGGCCCTGCGGGCCGCTCGGGGTCGCCCCTGACCCCGGGGCCCAGCCCTCACCCGGAGCTGCGCTCGGGCCGGTCCTCGGGCCGGTCCCCGGGCCGGTCCTCGGGCCAGTTCTCGGGCCGGTCCTCGGGCCAGTTCTCGGGATTGCGCTCCACCAGGTGCTCCACCACCGCGCCGTCGACCGCATCCACCAGCACCAGGCCCCGCCTCGCCGGCGGCTCCTCCGCCGAGTACACCAGGATGCGCCAGGTCGGCCGGCTGCGCAGCCCCCGCCACCCGAGCGACGCCGAGGCGTGGCCAACGGGGAACCCCACCCGCCCGGTGGCCGCCACCAAGGCGTCGGGCGCCTCCACCCGGGTGGGCCAGGCCGCCGCCAGGCAGTACCCGCCGAAGGCGCCCAGGCCGGCGGCGGCGGCGAGGAACCCGTCGTTGACGAGCACGCCGTCGCCACCGGCCACCAGCCACAGCCCGGCGCAGGTGGCGGCCAGGGCCAGGTAGAGGACACCGGGGATGCGCCGGCGGGCGTTGTCGGGGAAGGTGTGCGGGCCCCTGTGGGTGGACACGTCCAGGTCGGCGGGGAGCACGTCAGCGGCCTCGGCGTCTGCGGGGGCCGGGCCGGGCCCGTCGTGGCGCTCCCGAGCCATTGCCCGAGGGTAGCGCCGGGCCCCCAGCCGCGCACCGGCCTGCCCGACCCGGCCGGCGACCGTGACACCATGGTGGTATGCGCGACTACCGCTTCCACGGGTTCACCCGGGAGGGCGCAGCGGCGCTGGCGGGCGCCCTCGAGGAGGACGGCTTCTCGGTCGAGAGGGTGCACCCGGGCGACCAGGAGCTCGCCGGCTGGGGCGTGCGGGCCCACGGGGAGCCGGTGAGCGAGGCCCTGCTCGAGGAGCTGGCCCAGTTCTTCGGCGGCGTCTACGAGGGCGACGACATGTCGTTCGGCTAGCGCCGCGCCCGGCGCCCCGGGGCCGCTCAGGTCGAGGGCCAGCTCTCCCGGAGCCGAGCCCAGGTGACGGGGAGGGCCTCGGGCACCACCCGGGCTTCGGCCACCGCGGTCATGAAGTTGGTGTCACCGTCCCAGCGGGGCAGGCAGTGCAGGTGGAGGTGGCCGGGCACCCCGGCCCCGGCGGCCCGCCCCAGGTTGGCGCCCAGGTTGATCCCCTGGGGCCCATAGGTGGCCTTGAGGGCCACCACGGCGGCGGTGGCGGCTCCCCACAGCTCGGCCGCCTCCCCCGGCTCCAGGGTCTCGAGGTCGCCGACGTGGCGGACCGGCACGACCATGAGGTGCCCGCTGGTGTAGGGGAAGACGTTGAGGACCACCACGCACGAGCGACCCCGCCACACGGTGAGGGTCGCCTCGTCGGGCTCGGGGCTACCGAGTATCCGGCACAGCACGCAGGGGTCGTCGCCCTGCCCCGGTCCCAGCACACCCGGCTCGGTGCCCACGTAGCCGGCCCGCCAACCCGCCCACAGCCGCTCCAGGCCCATCGACCCGGCCCTACCCGGCGCCGGGCGCCGACTGGACCCGGAGCCGGGCGAGGAGATCCCCGACGGGCACGTCACGCTCCACCTCGCCGTCTCGACCGTTCACGCCCACCGTGCCCGCCTCGACGTCGTCGTCGCCCACCACCAGCACGTAGGGCAGCTTCTCCAGCTTGGCCCTCCGGATGCGGGCCCCGAGCTTCTCGGTGGCATCGACCACGTCGACGCGCACCCCCGCCGACCGCAACCGGGCCACGACCTCCGAGGCGTAGGTCCGGTGGGCGTCGCGGACGGGCAGGACCCTTGCCTGGACGGGCGCCAGCCACAGGGGGAGGGCGCCGGCGTAGTGCTCGAGGAGGATCCCGAGGAACCGCTCGATGGAGCCGAACAGGGCCCGGTGGATGACGTAGGGGCGGTGCCGGGCGTTGTCGGCGCCCACGAACTCCAGGTCGAAGCGGTGCGGGAGCTGGAAGTCGACCTGGAGGGTCGAGACCTGCCAGCGCCGCCCGATGGCGTCACGGAGGTGGATGTCGATCTTGGGGGCGTAGAAGGCCCCCTCCCCCTCGGCCACGGTGTAGGCCAGCCCCGCCGCCGCCAGCGCCTCCCGCAGGGCCACGGTCGCCAGCTCCCACTCCTCCACCCTGCCCACGAACTCCTCGGGCCTGGTGCTGAGCTCGGCCTCGAACTCGGTCAGCCCGAAGGTGCGCAGCACCCGCAGCACGAACTCCAGCAGGTCGGCCAGCTCGCCGGGGAGCTGATCGGGCGTGCAGAAGATGTGGCTGTCGTCCATGGTGATGCCCCGGACCCGGGTGAGGCCGTGGATCACGCCGGAGCGCTCGAAGCGGTACACGGTCCCGAACTCGAACAACCGCATGGGCAGGTCCCGGTAGGAGCGCTGTCGGGACCGGTAGATCAGCATGTGCCCGGGGCAGTTCATGGGCTTGGGGTAGTAGGCCGCCCCCTCCACCTCCATGGGGGGGTACATGCTGCCGGCGTACCACTCGAGGTGGCCGGAGGTCTCGAACAGCGAGGACTTGGCCAGGTGCGGGGTCCACACGAAGTCGTAGCCGGCCGCCTCGTGCTGGGCGGCGGAGTAGTCCTCCATGAGCTTGCGCACCAGCCCCCCCCTGGGGTGGAAGACCGGCAGGCCGCCGCCGATCTCGGGGGGGAAGTGGAACAGGTCCAGCTCCACGCCCAGGCGCCGGTGGTCGCGCCGCTCCGCCTCGGCCAGCCGGGCCAGGTGGGCGTCGAGGGCGGCGCGGGACTCCCAGGCGGTGCCGTATATGCGCTGGAGCATGGGCCGGTGCTCGTCCCCCCGCCAGTAGGCGCCGGCCACCTTCTGGAGCCGGAAGTGGCCGAGGCGGGCGGTGGTGGGCACGTGGGGGCCCCGGCACAGGTCCACGAACCCCTCGGTGTTGCGGTAGGCGGTGACCGTGCCCGCCCCCGCCCCCTCGGCGGCGTCGGTCCCCTCGATGATCTCCCGCTTGTAGGGCTGGTCGGCGAACAGCGCCAGCCCCTCGGCCCGGCTGTGCTCCTCCCGGACGAAGGGCTGGCCCCCGGCGACGATCTCCCGCATGCGCCCGGCGATGCGCTCGAGGTCGCCGTCGCTGAAGGTGGCCCCGTCGGAGAGCTCGAAGTCGTAGTAGAAGCCGTCCTCGGTGGGGGGGCCGATGGCGAACTTGGCCCCCGGGAAGAGGTCGAGCACCGCCTGGGCCAGGACGTGGGCGGTGGAGTGGCGCAGGACCCTACGCCCCTCCTCGCTGTCGGCGGTGACGATGGCCACCGACGAGCCGTCGGGAAGGGCCGCCCCCAGGTCGGTGAGCGAGCCGTCGACGGCGGCGGCCACGGCGGCACCGGCCAGCCGGGGGCCGATGGCGGCGGCCAGGTCCGCCGCGGTCGCCCCCTCGTCCAACGAGCGCGACGAGCCGTCGGGCAGGTTGATTGTGATGATGGTCATGACCTCGTCGATTCTCGTGTCCGATCCCGCTGCCATCCAACCAGATCCCGGGCCGGGAGCCGCCGGCCGTCAGGACGCGGGGCCGTCGGGAGGAGGGTCGGTGAGGTCGATGCCCAGCAGGGCGGCGGCCTGGTGAACGCCCTGGCCGGACCCGGCGGCGTCGTCTATGGCGGCCACCGCCCGGGGCGTGTCCAGGTCGTCGTCGAGGGCGGCACGGACCTCGCCGAGGGCACCGTCCCCCGGTCCCGCCCCCCGCCACGCGTCCAGCCGGGCCGTCGCCCCCACCAGCAGGTCCTCGGTCCACTCCCACGACGACCGGTAGTGGCCGGCGACCACGGCCAGGCGGATGGCGGCGGGGTCCCACTGCTTCACCAGGTCGCTCACGAAGACCAGGTTCCCCCGGGACTTGGACATCTTCTCCCCGCCCAGGAGGACCATGCCCACGTGCATCCAGTGACGGACGAACCGCTCACCGGTGGCGGCCTCGGACTGGGCCGCCTCGCACTCGTGGTGGGGGAAGATGAGGTCGGTGCCTCCGCCGTGCAGGTCGATGGTGGTGGCCAGCTCCCTCAGGGCCAGGGCCGAGCACTCGATGTGCCAGCCGGGCCGGCCCGGGCCCCACAGCGACTCCCATGCCGGCTCCCCCTCCCCGGAGGGCTGCCACAGCACGAAGTCGAGGGGGTGCCCCTTGTTGGGGTCGTCCACGGCACCCCCCCGCTCCGCCGCCCGGGCCAGCATGGCCTCCTCGTCGAGGTGGCTGACCTGACCGAACCGGGGGAAGGTGGCCACGTCGAAGTACACCGCCCCGCCGGCCCGGTAGGCGTGGCCCCGGTCCAGGACCATCCCGATGAAGCCCCTGATGTCGGCGATGGCTGAGGTGGCCCGGGGCTCGCTGAAGGCGGGCAGCAGCCCCAGCACCGCCATGTCGGCCTGGAACTGGGCGGTCTCGGCCGCGGCCAGGTCGAGGTAGTGGACCCCGAGCTGGCGGGCCTTGCCCAGGAGCGGGTCGTCGACGTCGGTGATGTTGCGTACGCAGCGGGTCTCGTGCCCCCGGTCGCGCAGCCGCCGCTGGAGGACGTCGTAGAAGAGGAAGACGCTGGCATGGCCGACGTGGGTGGCGTCGTAGGGCGTGATGCCGCACGTGTACATGGTGACCACCGGCCCCGGCTCGAAGGCCACTATGTCCTCGCGAGCGGTGTCGTAGAGGCGCACGGGGCGGGCCGTCAGCGCGCTCGGCCCAGGTCGGCGGCCACCAGGCCGGGCCCGTCGTCGTCGATGCCGATCAGCTTGATCGCCACCCGGGTCCGGTAGCGGGCGTTGAGCTGCAGGAGCACTGCCGCGAAGGCCTCGATGGGCGCGGCGTTGGACAGCTGACCGGCGTCGAGGGGCCGGAGGTCGGGGATGCGGGCCACCACCTCGGCGGTGGCCTCGACGGCGGGGTGGTGGTCGGCGCAGATCAGCACGTCGGACTGGATGGGGTGGTCGATGGCCCCGAGCTCGCGGGCCGGGACGTGGTGGAAGGCGGCGGCGACGTGGGCGCGCGGCACCGCCACCTGGACGCTGGCCGCCACCGAGCCCCGGGGTGGCACGAGCGGCTGGAACTCGCGGCCTACCCGGGCCAGGGCGTTGGCCATGGACACCACCACCTTCCCCCGCAGCTGCTCCTCGACCGACAGGGCGGTCTCGGCGGCGGCGTCCCAGGGCGTGGCCACCACCACCAGGTCGGCCTCGGCCGCCACCGGGTTGGCGGCGGCGTCGATGGCGAGGTCGTGGTCCGGCCACGCCGCCACCAGCTCGTCGCGGACCCGTGCCGCCCGGTCCTTGGAGCGTGACCCGACCACGACGTCGAAGCCGACCGACGCCAGCCTGGTGGCGAGCGACCGGCCCGCCGGACCCGTTCCTCCGAGGACGGCGATGCGCACCCCGACACCCTATGGCCTCCCGGCTCTCTCGACGCAGGGGGCAGCCCGACGACCCCGAGCGGTAACGTCAGCCGCAACCACCACACCGCCAGGAGAGGTCATGGGTCTGCTCGAGGGGAAGAGGGTCGTGGTCACCGGGGTGCTCACCGACGCCTCGATCGCCTTCTCGGTGGCCCGCCGGGCCCAGGCCGAGGGGGCTGAGCTGGTGCTCACCGGCGCCGGCCGGGGACTGTCGCTGACCCGACGCACCGCCCGCAGGCTGGAGCCCCGACCCCCCGTCCTCGAGCTCGACGTCACCGACCAGGGCCACCTCGACGGGCTGGCCCCCGCCCTCGGGGAGCTGGGTTGGCCGTCGGTCGACGGCGCCCTCCACGCCATCGGCTTCGCCCCCCGGGCCTGCCTGGGCCAGGGCATGTTCACCGCCGGCTGGGACGACGTGGCCGTGTCCCTGCACGTCTCCGCGTACTCGCTCAAGGCCCTGGCCCAGGCCCTGCTCCCCATGCTGGCCCAGCCCGGTGGCTCCATCGTGGGTCTGGACTTCGACTCGTCGGTGGCCTGGCCGGCCTACGACTGGATGGGCGTGGCCAAGGCCGCCCTCGAGTCGGCCAACCGCTACCTGGCGCGCGACCTGGGCGGTCGGGGCGTCCGGGTGAACCTGGTGGCGGCCGGGCCCATCAGGACCGTGGCCGGCTCCTCCATCCCCGGCTTCGAGCGGTTCGAGGAGCTGTGGGCGACCCGGGCGCCACTGGGGTGGGACGTCTCCGACGCCGAGCCGGTGGCCCGGGCGTGCACCGCCCTGCTCTCCGACTGGTTCCCCGCCACCACGGGCGAGATCGTCCACGTGGACGGCGGCTTCCACGCCGTGGGCGCCTAGCCCGGCCGCGCCCCGGGCCGCTAGCCCCGGGCCCCCCGGGCTGCCCTTCTCCGGTCGCGCCGTGAGCCCCCCCGGCCCCCCTTCTCCGGTCGCCAGACGTCGCCCACCGGGCTGCCCCGGGCCCCCCTTCTCCGGTCGCCAGACGTCGCTCACCGCCGCCCCATGACCAGAGAGCGGGCTAGCCCCCCGGGCCCCCCCGGGCTGCCCCGGGCCCCCCTTCTCCGGTCGCCAGACGTCGCTCACCGCCGCCCCATGACCAGAGAGCGGGCTAGTGCCGCGTCAGGCAACGTTTGCGCGTTTCACAAGCGCGCGAAGTGCCTTGTCGTCGGCGTGGCGGTTCCGCCAGGCGATGTAGCGGCGGATCATCCGGGCCTGGGCCCGGTGGGACTCG
>JBOGHU010000097.1:0-13923 GCA_050742255.1 Acidimicrobiales bacterium | reverse complement strand
CCCGGGCCGTCCCCTTGGCCGACGGCCTCCCGGGCCGTCCCCTTGACCGACGGCCTCCCGGGCCGTCCCCTTGGCCGACGGCCTCCCGGGCCGTCCCCTTGGCCGACGGCCTCCCGGGCCGTCCCCTTGACCGACGGCCCGGCTATGCGGGCCGCTGCCGGCGCCTCGGCCGGCACGGTCCCAACGCCGGCGAGAGCCCGGCGGCTAGCACGCAGAGCCCGCAGACCAGCACGAGGGCAGGGCGCAGGCCCGTGCCGTCCCGCGAGCACGCCGATCGCCGGCGGGCCGGCCAGGAAGCCGACGTAGCCGACGGCGGACACCGCTGCCAGGGCGGGGCCGGAGTCGTCCTGCGACAGCGCCGCGGCGCGTAGGGCCAGCGGGAACACGGCCGAGAGCCCCAGGCCCATGACCATGAACCCGGCGATGCCACCGGCCGTCCCCACGAGCACCAGGGCGGCGCCGAGCCCGAGCGCCGCCAGCAGCGCTCCCGCAGCCGCCACCGGCACGGATCCGAGGACAGCCGAAGCGCGGTCGGCGAGGAGGCGTCCCAGGCCCATGCTGAGGGAGAAGGCCGCCAGTCCCATCGACGCCAGCCCCTGGGGTGCCATGGCCACGGTGGCCAGGTAGATGCTGCTCCAGTCGAACACGGCCCCTTCCGCCAGCAGGGCGCAGAAGGCGATCACGCCGATCGCCGCCAGCCGTGGCGTGGGGCGTGCGGTGCGAGCGCCGTGCGCACGTGCATCGGCGTCGGCCGGCAGCAGCCCCCGCGCCGTCACCCCCGCCGCGACCGCTCCTCCGGCCGCCCAGGCGGCGAGGTGCGGAAGCGGCGCCACCCCCATCCCCGCCGCCACGCCCGCTGCCACGGCCCCGGGGAGCGCGCCGAAGGAGAAGGCGGCATGCAGAGAGTTGAACAGGCGGACATGAGCGGCGCGCTCCACCGCCAGGCCCTGGGCGTTCATGGCGATGTCGAGCGCCCCGTTGCCAGCGCCCACCGCCACCGTGGCCAGGAGCAGGGTCCTGAGGTCGACCGCCAGCGCCGGCAGGACGACCGCGGCCATGTACAGCGGCGCGGCGGCCACCAGGGGTCGTGAGCCCCGACGGACGACCAGCGCGCCCACGACGGGCTGCATGACAAGGAGGCCGGCGGGCGCCCCGAACAGGGCCAGGCCCGTCTCGGCGGCCCCGAGACCGAGGTCGCCCTGGATGGCCGGCAGCCGCGCGTACCACGAGCTGAAGACCGCCCCGTTGAGGAAGAAGATCGTAGAGACCGCAGCCCGCGGGCTGACAGGTGGCCGTTGCGTGGCTCCCCTCCCGGTGTCAGCAGGCCGCCCGCCCCCAGGACGTCCGGCTCGTGGTCTATCACCGGGGAGGTCCCCTGACCATCCGCCACCTGCCGCGGTCGGCGTACTACCGTCGAACCGGTGTTCGTCCTCGGCATCGATCCAGGCCTGACCCGCTGTGGCTACGGGGGGGTGGTGCGGGCCGGCTCCGCCCTGGTGGCGGCCACCGCCGGCGTGCTCACCACCGGCGCCGACCGTCCCCTGGCCCAGCGCCTGGCCGAGCTGCACCGGGGGCTGTCGGCCCTGATCGAGGAGCACCGGCCGGCGGTGGTGGCGGTGGAGCAGGTGTTCTTCCAGGCCAACGCACGCACCGCCATGTCGGTGGGCCAGGCCAGCGGCCTGGCCCTGGCGGCGGCGGCCGCGTCGGGCTGTGGGGTGGTCCAGTACACGCCCAACGAGGTCAAGCTGGCGGTCACCGGCAGCGGGTCGGCCACCAAGGTCCAGGTCCAGCACATGGTCCAGCGCCTGCTGGCACTGGACCAGCCCCCCCGGCCCCCCGACGCCGCCGACGCCCTGGCCCTGGCCCTGTGCCACCACGCGGTGGCGCCGCTGCGGGCTCGGGTCACAGGGGCTCGGGTCACAGGGGCTCGGGTCACGGGGGCTCGGGTATGGGAGCTCGGGTGATGGGGCGGTGATCGGCCTGCTGCGGGGAACCCTGGTCGAGCGGGCGGCTACCGGGGAGGTGCTGGTGGAGGTGGGCGGGGTCGGCTACCGGGTGGTGGTGCCGCCCGGCGCCCTGGCCGGAGACCAGTCTCCGGGCTCGACGGTGGTGCTCCACACCCACCTCCACGTGCGCGAGGACGCCCTGTCGCTGTACGGCTTCGCGTCCCGCCGGGAGCTGGTCTGCTTCGAGGCCCTGATCCGAGCCCACGGGGTCGGCCCCGGCCTGGCCCTGGCCATCCTGTCGGTGCACCGCCCCGAGGGGCTGTGCCGGGCGGTGGCCGACGACGACCTCGACGCCCTGTGCCTGGTGCCGGGGGTGGGGAGGAAGACCGCGGCCCGGCTCCTCCCCGAGCTCAAGGCCCGCCTCGAGGTGTCCGGTGCCCACGGCGGCGGCGCCGGTGCCCACGGCGGCGGCGCCGGAGGGGACGGCGGCGGGAACGGGCGACGGTCGGTGCGGGCCGAGGTCCGGGAGGCGCTGGCCACCCTGGGATACGGGCCCGACGAGGTGGCTGAGGCGGTGGCGGACCTGCCTCCCGAGGGGGACGTCGTCGACCTGGTGCGCCAGGCCCTGGCCCGGGCGGGGGGGGCGCGGTGAGCGGAGGGGCGGCCCGCGAGGAGGTGCTGGTGGCCAGTGCCGTCGCCGGGGAGGACAGCGTCGAGGTGGGCCTGCGTCCCCGCACCCTGGCCGAGTTCGTGGGCCAGGCCGAGCTCAAGGAGCACCTGTCGATCGTCCTCGAGGCGGCCCGGGGCCGGGGCCAGGCCTCCGACCACCTCCTCTTCGCCGGACCGCCGGGGCTGGGCAAGACCACCCTGGCCGGGATCGTCGCCGCCGAGATGGGCGTGGCCCTGCGGGTCACATCCGGCCCCGCCCTCTGCCGCCCCGGGGACCTGGCCTCCATCCTGACCAACCTCGACGAGGGGGACATCCTCTTCATCGACGAGATCCACCGCCTGCCCCGGCCCGTGGAGGAGGTCCTCTACCCCGCGATGGAGGACTTCCAGCTCGACATCGTGATCGGCCAGGGCCCGTCGGCCCGGTCCATCCGCCTCGACCTGCCCCGCTTCACCCTGGTCGGGGCCACCACCCGCACCGGGCTCATCACTGGCCCTTTGCGAGACCGCTTCGGCCTGGTCGAGAGGCTCGACCACTACCCGCCGGCCGACCTGGAGCGCATCGTGGTGCGGGCGGGGGGCATCCTCGGCGTCCGGTTGGTGCCGGAGGGCGCGACCGAGATCGCCGGTCGGGCCCGGGGCACCCCCCGGATAGCCAACCGGCTCCTGCGCCGGGTGCGCGACTTCGCCGAGGTCCGTGGCGACGGCACCGTCGACCACCGGGCGGCGATAGAGGGCCTGGCCATCTTCGGGGTGGACGAGGCCGGCCTGGACAAGGTTGACCGGGCCATCCTCGGGGCCCTGTGCCGGCGCTTCGGTGGTGGACCGGTGGGGCTCTCCACACTGGCCATCAGCGTGGGGGAGCCGGCCGAGACGGTCGAGGAGGTCTTCGAGCCCTTCCTGATCCAGAGGGGGCTGCTCATGCGCACCCCTCGGGGGAGGGTGGCGACGCCGGCGGCGTGGGACCACCTCGGTCTCGCCCCCCCGGCCCAGGCGGAAGAGCCCCCCGGGCTGTTCGGATGATGTCGATCGGTACGCCGGGCTGGTCGCCTCGGGCTCCCCGACCGCCTATGGTCGGTGCCATGGAGCGGATCGAGTCGTGCAACAGCCTGTGGCTGTTCGAGCCTGACCGCCGGGAGTTCTGCCGGCTGCCACGAGGGGCAGACCCCAGCGCGGCCGTCGGGGCGGTGTGGCGGCAGTACTTCTCGCTCTACGAGGAGCCGGCCAGCGGTGCCTTCCACGTCGCCCTCGACCCGGACCGCACCCGCTGGCTGGCCTCGTGGCGCCACGTCGACCCCTGTCCCCACTGCGGGGACCATCCCACCTCGGAGATGGTCCTGCCCGGCCCTGTCGACCAGCCCACCGACGTGGCCGCCGACCGGTAGCACCCGCCCCCGGCCCATCGCCGGGGACGCGCCGCCCGGCCTGGGATAGGGTCGGGGCTGGCGCCCTGCCCCCCAAGGAAACCACCGGTGCGGACCTGACATGGAACTGCTCTTCCTCCTCCTGCTGCTCCTGATCATGTACGTGCTGCTCATCCGGCCCCAGCAGGGCCGGATGAAGCAGCAGCGGGCCCTGATCGCCTCGCTCCAGGCCGGCGACGAGGTGCTCACCGCCGGGGGGATCGTGGGCACGATCAACGTCCTCGGTGACGACGAGCTGCGCCTGGAGGTGAGCCCCGGCGTGGAGCTGCGGATCCTTCGGGGCGCGGTCAACCGCCGGCTCCGTGCCGCCGGCGAGCCCGTTGCCAGGCCCCCCGACGAGGCTCCCGGCCCCGGGGTCGGTGAGGGAGCGGGCGACGGGTCCGACGTGGGCGAGGGTGGGGGCGACGACGGGGACGGGGAGCGGTAGGCGGTGCGGCGCCGGCTGGTGCTGTCCCTCGTCGGCATCCTCACCGTGGCCGGCGGTTCGCTCGCGGCTGTGCTCGTGGCGGGCGACGCTCCGCTGCTGGGGCTCGACCTCCAGGGCGGGGCCTCGGTGGTGCTCCAGCCGGTGGAGGACGTGCCGTCGGAGAACCTGGACCAGGCCATCGAGATCATCCGCACCCGGGTCGACGCCCTGGGCGTGGCCGAGCCCGAGATCGCCCGTCAGGGCGACTCGGTCGTGGTCCAGCTCCCGGGGGTGAAGGACCAGCAGCGGGCCCTGGAGGTGGTGGGCCAGACCGCCGAGCTCCGCTTCCGGCCGGTGCTGGAGGTGGTCCCCCCCGGCGCCGGAGACGTGGAGACCACGCCCCGGGATGAAGCCGATCCCGAGGTGGAGGTGGTCTTGCCCGACGCCGAGGCCGACGCCGGGCCCGCCGCCGGGCGCGGTGTCCGGTACCGGCTCGGCCCCGCCGCCGTCCGGGGCAACGCGGTCAGCGACGCCGAAGCCCGCTTCCAGCAGACGCGCTGGACCGTCACCGTCGACTTCACCGGGGAGGGCAACGACGCCTTCAACGAGATCGCCGGGAGGTGCTTCAACCGCGAGCCGGTCTGTCCCACCTCTCGGCTGGCCATCGTCCTCGACGGCCAGGTCGTGTCGTCGCCGTCGATCGTCCAGCCCGACTTCCGGGGGACCGCGGAGATCACCGGTGACTTCAGCGAGGGGGAGGCCAAGGACCTGGCCCTGGTGCTGCGCTTCGGGGCCCTGCCGGTCCAGCTCGAGCCCCAGACCGTCCAGACCGTCTCGGCCACCCTGGGCAAGGACTCGCTTCGGGCCGGCCTGATGGCGGGGATCGTGGGTATGGCGCTCATCGCCGTCTACCTCCTCGCCTACTACCGGTTGTTGGGCCTGGTCGCGGTGGTGTCCCTGGCCGTGTCGGGGGCGCTGCTGTGGTCGATCATCTCCTTCCTGGGCGAGCGCAGCGGGCTGGCGCTCACCCTGGCCGGGGTCACCGGCATCATCGTGTCCATCGGCGTGGCCGTCGACTCGAACATCGTCTACTACGAGCGGTTGAAGGAGGAGGTCTTCGGCGGCCGCCCCCTGCACTCGGCCAGCGACCGGGGCTTCCGGCGGGCGTTCAGCACCATCCTGCGGGCCGACGCCGCCTCGCTGATCGGCGCCGCCCTCCTCTACTACTTCACCGTCGGCCCGGTACGTGGGTTCGCCTTCTACCTGGGCCTGGCGACCATGCTCGACGTGGTGACCAGCTACTTCTTCATGCGCCCGGCCGTCATCCTCCTCGGTCGCAGCGGTCGCCTGGGCCGCGCCCGGGCCTTCGGGATCCCCGCCGACGCGGTGGGGGCGGCGGCCCGGCCGTGATCGCCGGCCTCTCCCGCCTGTACCGGGGCCAGCAGCACGTCGACTTCATGGGTCGCCGCCGGGTCGGCTACGCCATCTCGGCGCTGGTCCTCGTGGCCGGGATGCTCGCCCTCGGGGTGTCCGGCCTCCACTTCAGCATCGACTTCAAGGGCGGGGTGGTGTGGGAGCTGCCGGCCCAGGGCCAGACGGTGGCCGGGGCGCGAGACGCCCTGCGCCCCCTCGGGCTCGGGGACGCCACCGTCCAGCTCCAGCGGTCCGCCCTCGGCGATGACGACGCCACCCTGCGGGTGGAGGCGGGGCCGGAGAGCACCGAGGTGGAGGAGCAGGTGACCGGGGCGCTGGCCGACCTCACCGGCGTGGCCCCCGACCAGGTCAGCCTCAACGAGGTCGGTCCCTCCTGGGGCCTGGAGATCAGCCGCAAGGCGGCCCAGGCCCTGGCCTTCTTCTTCGTGGCCGTCTCGCTGTACATCGCCCTGCGCTTCGAGTGGCGGATGGCGGTGGCGGCGTTGGCGGCCGTGGTCCACGACATCCTGGTCAGCGTGGGGGTCTACGCCATCGCCGGGTTCACGGTGTCGCCGGCGACGGTGATCGCCTTCCTCACCATCCTGGGCTACTCCCTCTACGACACCATCGTGGTGTTCGACAAGGTGCAGGAGAACGTCGGCCGCCAGGGGGCCGCCGGGGGGACGGTCCCCTACACGGGCATGGTCAACCAGTCGATGAACGACGTGCTCATGCGCTCGGTCAACACCACCCTCACCTCGGTGATGCCGGTGGTCTCGATCATCTTGGTGGGAGCCATCCTCGGCGCCGACACCCTCCAGGACTTCGCCGTGGCCCTCCTGGTGGGCCTGGTCACGGGCGCCTACTCGTCGATCTTCGTGGCCGCCCCGATCCTGGCCAACCTGAAGGAGCGGGAGCCCCGGTACGCCGCCGTGCGCAGGCGGGCCGAGGGGCGGGCCAAGCCCCTGGTGCCCACCGGCGCCCGCCCGTCGCCCCCCGAGGCGTCGCCCCGGCCCGGCGAGGGCCCGGAGGAGGAGGAGGAGGAGGCGTCGACGGCGAGCCGCAACGGCCGTTCCCGGTCGGACCGGTCGGACCGGTCGGCCTCGACGCCGAGGGGCCCGGGCGCCGTAGCCCCCCGCGCCCGCAAGCGCAAGCGCGGCAGGCGCCGGTAGGCGGCGGTGGGACCCTCGGGGAGGCGGGTGGCGCCAGGGGTATCGTGGGCCGGTGGAACCCCAGGCCCGGTGGCTGGCCGGTCACGTCCGCGACATCCCCGACTTCCCCGAGCCCGGTGTGGTGTTCAAGGACATCACGCCGCTGCTGGCCGAGCCCGACGCCTTCCGCTTCGCCGTCGACGCCATCGCCGACCACTTCTCGGGGGAGCGGGTGGACCGGGTGCTGGGCGTGGAGGCCCGGGGGTTCATCATCGCCGCGCCGGTCGCCTACCGCTTCGGCGCCGGGTTCACCCCGGTGCGCAAGGCGGGGAAGCTGCCCTGGAGCGTGGAGCACGAGCAGTACACGCTCGAGTACGGCACCGACCTGCTGGAGATCCACAGCGACGCCGTGTCCCCGGGGGAGCGGGTCCTCGTCGTCGACGACGTGCTGGCCACGGGGGGGACGGCGGCGGCCACGGTCCGGCTGGTGGAGAAGCTCGGCGCCGAGGTCGTGGGCCTGGCGTTCGTCATCGAGCTGCGGTTCCTGTCCGGCCGGGAGCGGCTGGCGGGTCGGGACGTGGTGAGCCTCCTCAGCTATGAGTAGGGCGCGCAGCGGGCTCCCCACCGTGGACCGGGTGCTGCCGTGGCGGCGGACCGCTGCCCCGGCGGTGGAGGTGGCGCCCTTGCTCTCGGCCTACCGGGCCCGCCACCCCCGGGCCACCACGGCCATGATCAGCCGGGCCTACGCCGAGTCGGCCAACGCCCATTGGGGCCAGGTCCGCAACTCGGGTGACGCCTACGTCCAGCACCCTCTGGCGGTGGCCATGATCGTGGCCGACCTCGGCCTCGACGACGTCACCATCGCCGCCGCCCTCCTGCACGACGCGGTGGAGGACACCAGCGTCAGCCTGGACGACATCGTCTCGTCCTTCGGGCCGGAGGTGGCCACCATCGTGGATGGGGTGACCAAGCTGGACCGGCTCCGCTTCGAGACCGACGAGGCCCAGCAGGCGGCCAGCCTGCGCAAGATGCTGGTGGCCATGGCCAGGGACATCCGGGTCCTCATCATCAAGCTGGCCGACCGGCTGCACAACATGCGGACCATCGCCGCCATGCCCGAGGCCAAGCAGCGCCGCAGCGCCGAGGAGACCCTCGAGATCTACGCCCCGCTGGCCCACCGGCTGGGGATGCAGGACATGAAGCAGCAACTGGAGGACCTGGCGTTCGCCGCCCTGTACCCCAAGCGCTACGCCGAGATCGAGCAGATGGTCTCGACCCGAAACCCCGAGCGCGACCTCTACCTCACCCTGGTGCTGCCGGCGGTCATGGACCGCCTGGCCGAGCTGCGGATCCCGGGAGACGTGACCGGGCGGCCCAAGCACCTGTGGTCCATCTACGAGAAGATGGTGGTCAAGGGCAAGGAGTTCGACGACATCTTCGACCTGGTGGGCATCCGGGTCCTCGTCTACCGGGTCGAGGACTGCTACGCCGCCCTGGGCTCCATCCACGCCACCTGGAAGCCGGTCCAGGGGCGGTTCAAGGACTACATCGCCATGCCCAAGTTCAACCTGTACCAGTCGCTGCACACGACGGTGGTGGGCCCGGAGGGCAAGCCGGTCGAGGTCCAGATCCGCACGGAGGAGATGCACCGGCGCGCCGAGGTGGGGATCGCGGCGCACTGGGGCTACAAGGAGCAGAGCTCACCGGCAGAAGATCTCGCCTGGCTCCAGCGGATGGTCGACTGGCAGCAGGAGACCTCCGATCCCTCCGAGTTCATGGAGTCGCTGAAGATCGACCTCGAACAGGACGAGGTCTTCGTCTTCACGCCGAAGGGCAAGGTCATCACGCTCCCGACCGGAGCCACCGCGATCGACTTCGCCTACGCGATCCACACCGAGGTCGGGCACCGCTGCATCGGTGCGCGCGTGAACGGTCGGTTGGTGCCGCTCGACTCCGCGCTGGCGTCGGGCGACACCGTCGAGATCTTCACGAGCAAGGTTGAAGGCGCGGGCCCGAGCCGCGACTGGCTCCAGTTCGTCCACACGCCGAAGGCGCGGTCGAAGATCCGACAGTGGTTCTCGCGCGAGCGGCGTGAAGACGCGATCGAGACCGGTCGCGACGAGCTCGGCAAGGCGCTGCGCAAGGAGGGCCTCCCAGTCCAGAAGCTCTCGGGGTCGGCGTCGCTCGCGGCGGTCGCGGAGGCGATGAGCTACGCGGATCTCGAGGCCCTGCATGCCGCGATCGGCGAAGGGCACGTGTCACCCCGCACCGTCGTGCAGCGCGTGCAACGCGAGCTGCGCGGCGGCGAGGAGCAACTCCCGGTCACCGTGCGGCGCCCGCCGAAGGCGCTGCGCCAGCGCCGCACCGTCGGTGTCCATGTGGAGGGCCTCGACGACGTGATGGTGCGGCTGTCGCGGTGCTGTACGCCGGTGCCGGGCGACGAGATCATGGGATTCGTCACCCGGGGTCGGGGCGTCTCCGTGCATCGCACCGACTGCGCCAACGCCTCGGGTCTGGCCAGCCAGGCTCAGCGCCTCATCGAGGTGGAATGGGACCACGACCAGCCGGCGACCTACGTGGTCTCGGTGGAGGTCGAGGCGCTCGACCGGTCGAAGCTGCTCCGTGACGTCGCCCAGGTGCTCTCCGACCACCACGTCAACATCCTCTCGTGCACCACTCAGACGTCGAGCGACCGGGTCGCCAAGCTCCGCTTCGACTTCGAGCTCGCCGACCCGAGCCATCTCGACTCGATCGTCAAGGCCATCAAACGGGTGGATCTGGTGTACGACGCGTACCGCGTGCTGCCCGGGAAGGCCACGGCAGCGACGCCGTAGTCGGCGCCCGGCGCAAGTCCCTCGGGTGTGGCGCGACCGCCCCGGTACGATGCCGCGGTGCCGCCCGAGACTCCCGACGTGTACCGCGCCCCGATGGGCACGCACGACCTCCTTCCGCCCGAGACCGACCGCTGGATCGAGGTCGTGAGCGTGTTCGCGCGGCGGGCGGCCCGGTACGGCTACGGGCTGGTGGTGACGCCGGTCTTCGAGCATCGCGAGGTCTTCCAGCGCGTGGGCGAGTCGACCGACGTGGTGCGCAAGGAGATGTACGAGTTTGTAGACAAAGGCGATCGGGAGATGGCGCTCCGCCCCGAGGGCACCGCACCAGTCGTGCGGGCATACGTGCAACACCGACCGACGCCGCCGTGGAAGGTCTGGTACCTCGCGCCGCTGTTCCGATACGAGCGACCGCAGAAGGGCCGCTACCGCCAGCACTGGCAACTCGGCGCCGAGGTGGTCGGTGCCGACGACCCCGACGTCGACGTCGAGGTGATCTCGTTCGTCGCCGGCTTCCTCGGCGAGCTCGGCCTCCGACGATGGCGCCTCCTGCTGAACTCGATGGGCGATCCCGAGAGCCGCCGTGAGTACGTCTCGGTGTTGCGCGACTACCTGCTCGGGCACGCCGGGAACCTCGGGCCCGACTTCACGGAGCGCGTGCGGGAGAACCCGCTGCGGATCCTCGACTCGAAGCGCGACGACTGGGCCGACGTGATCGAGCGGGGACCCCAGCTCACCGAGCACCTCGGAGACGAGTCGCGCCGGCACTTCGAAGCGGTGCAGCGCGGCCTCGACGATCTCGGAATCGACTACGAGCTCGCCCCTCGGCTCGTGCGAGGCTTCGACTACTACACGAGCACGACGTTCGAGTTCGTGAGCGACGCGCTCGACGCGGCCCAGAACGCGGTCGCCGGGGGCGGCCGTTACGACCAGTTGGCCGAGGCGATGGGCGGGCCGGCCACGCCCGGGATCGGGTTCGGGCTCGGCATGGAGCGGCTGCTCGTCGTCGCCGACGCCGAGGGGGCGGTGCCCGCGGGTCGCGCGCGCCTCGACGTATTCGTGGTCGACGGGCTCGGCGGCGGACGCGAGGCCATGGCGCTGACCCACGATCTGCGCCAGGCGGGGCTGCGGACCGACCGGTCGTACGGGGGCCGGTCGATGAAGGCGCAGTTCAAGGTGGCCGACCGGTCCGGCGCGGCCTTCGCTGCTGTGCTCGGCCAGGCCGAGCTCGAGCGAGGCGAGGTGCGGGTGAAGGAGATGGAGTCGGGCGAGGAGGTCGACGTGCCGCGCGACCAGCTCGTGGCGTGGCTCCGAGCGAAGCGCGAGTTCGACCGATGATGCGGACGCACCGAGCCGGCGACCTCCGTCTCGACGATGTCGGTACCGCGGTCACGGTGTGCGGATGGGTGGCGAGCCGGCGCGACCACGGCGGCGTCGTGTTCCTCGACGTGCGCGATGCCGCCGGCGTCGTGCAGGTGGTGGTCGACCCGGAGCAGCCCGGGGGCAAGGCCGCCCACGCGGTCCGGAGCGAGTTCGTGGTGCGGGTCGAAGGCGAGGTGCGGCACCGGCCCGAAGGCACGGTCAACCCTGAGCTGCCCACGGGCGAGCTCGAGGTGGCCGCCACTGGTCTGGAGGTGCTGAGTGAGGCCGACTCCCCGCCGATTCCCGTCGGCGATCGCGTCGAGGCCGAAGAGCTCCTGCGCTACCGGTACCGCTACCTCGACCTCCGCAGCGAGCGATTGCAGCGCAACCTGCGGCTGCGGGCGATGGTCAACCGGGCGCTGCGCCGGGTCATGGACGCGCACGGTTTCGTGGAGGTCGAGACGCCTCTGTTGATCGCGTCGACACCGGAGGGGGCGCGCGACTTCGTGGTGCCGTCACGGTTGCAGCCGGGCACGTTCTACGCGCTGCCGCAGAGCCCGCAGCTGTTCAAGCAGCTCCTCATGGTGGGAGGCCTCGACCGCTACTACCAGATCGCCCGGTGTGTCCGCGACGAGGACCCGCGCGCCGACCGTCAGTTCGAGTTCATGCAGCTCGACGTGGAGATGAGCTTCGCCGGCGACGACGACGTGATGGCTGTGGTCGGCGAGGCCGCGCTCACCGCAGCCGAGGAGGCAACCGGGCGGCGTCCGGACGCGATCGAGCGCATGACGTGGAACGACGCGATCGAGCGTTACGGAACCGATAAGCCCGACATCCGCTTCGGGATGGAGCTCGTCGACGCGACGGAGGTATTCGGGGCGACCGAGTTCCGCGCGTTCCAGGGCGCCTGCGTCAAGGCGATCCTCGCGCGGGGTGGCGGCGACATGTCGCGTGCCGTCCTGGATCGGCTCATCGAGCGGGCGAAGCAGCTCGGGGCCGCGGGGCTGGTGTGGATGAAGGTGGGCGACGCGGGCGCGTTGGAGTCGCCGGTCGCGAAGTTCCTGAGCGAGGCGGAACAGCTCGGCGTGATCGACGCGGTCGGCGCCGAGCCCGGCGACCTGATGCTGATCGTTGCGGGTGAACGCGGGGTCGCGAACCGAGTCCTGGGGGCGCTGCGCCTCGACCTGGGGAGGCCCGCGGTGACGGAGGGTGGTCTGCGGTTCCTGTGGGTCGTCGATTTCCCGCTCTTCGAGGGACTCGCCGACGACGGTCGGCCGATCCCGGCCCACCACCCCTTCACGATGCCTCACCCCGACGATCTCGGGCTGCTCGGGTCGGGAGACGGGGAGGAGCTGCTCGCGGTCCGGTCTCAGTCGTACGACCTGGTGGTCAACGGGTGGGAGCTGGGATCCGGGAGCGTCCGCATCCACCGCGCCGACGTCCAGCAGCAGGTGTTCACCGCGCTGGGGATCGCGCCCGAGGACGCCCGTGCTCGTTTCGGTTTCCTGCTCGACGCCTTCCGTTACGGCGCGCCCCCGCACGCCGGTTTCGCGATCGGCGTCGACCGCTTCGCCGCCGTGCTCGCGGGAGAGGAGAACATCCGCGAGGTCGTCGCCTTCCCGAAGACCCAGTCGGGCGCCGACCCCCTCACCGGCGCCCCCACCGCGCTCGACCCGACGCAGCTCAAAGAGCTCGGGTTGCAGGTGGTGCGCAAACAGCCGTAACCCCAACCCGAGTTGGGTCAGTTTTCTCGCGTATTGCTCGAAAACTGACCGAACTGGTGTAGATGGGCGTAGATGTCATAGCCGGCTGGGACTCTGTGGGCATGAGTCCGGATGAACGCATCGCTCCTATCGCTGCGCGCCAGCACGCGCTCGTAACCCAAGAGCAGGCAATCGAGAACCGCTTCACGCGCGGCGCGATCGATCGGCGGCTGTTCTCCGGGCGCTGGCGGCGTGCCGGGCGGAGAGTGTTCGTCGTCAATGGGGCGCCGGCGACGTGGGAGCAGGCCGCGCTGGCCGCAGTCTTGGCTGGGGGTCCCGAGGCGGTCGCGTCGCACAGCACAGCTGGCCTTCTCTGGGGGTTGCCGAACGTGTTCCACGAGGTCACTTTCGAGGTCAGCACGCCCCGGCCGCGGCGCGTCCGTCAACCCGGTGTGCGCGTTCACCGCACGGTACGCGGCAAGCCGTTCCCGTCACGAGCGTCGCCCGCTCGTCGATCTCGCGGGGTCGATGAGCGTCGAGCAGCTGGGGATCGCGACCGACTACGCCCGCCGACACAATCTCCTGACCTTGCGCGACCTCCAGCGATGCGTGGCAGGGCTGTACCCGGCGCCAGGCCGACGGCGGACGCGCATTCACGCGGTCCTGCGGGCTCGGCTCGAGCACCATGACGAGAGCGAGAGCGGTCTCGAGGTGCGGGTGCTACGGGCGATCGTGGCCGCCGGGTTGCCCGAGCCCGTGCAGCAGTACTGGGTGCGGCTCGGCGACCATCGGCGCCGGATCGATCTGGCCTACCCGGATCTGAAACTGGCGATCGAGGTCGACGGGTGGACGCATCACGGGCCGCGCAGCGCGTTCGACGCCGACCGGGCCCGGGGGAACGAGCTCGAGATCGCCGACTGGGACCGGCTCCACTTCACGTCGGCCTTCACGGACAAGCAGATCGCCGACACGGTCGCCGCCAAGCTCGCGGCGTTGGGTCGCTGGAGCTGCCCAGATC
>JBOGHU010000096.1:0-2641 GCA_050742255.1 Acidimicrobiales bacterium | reverse complement strand
GGGCCGGTGGGCCTCACGGCCCTGCCGGTCCGGCCGCCGCCCGGGCCTGGTCCAGCGCCTGGTCGAGGCGGCTCGGGTCCTTGCCGCCGGCCACGGCCAGGTCGGGGGCACGCCCACCCCCGCCCCGCACGGTGCGGGCGGCCCCGGCGATGAGCTCGGAGGCCACCAGGCCGCTGTCCGTGGCCACCGCCGCCACCAGGGCGGCGCCGCCGCCGGGAGGGGCTCCGCCCAGCACCACCGCCCGAACCCCGGGCTGGTCGCGCACGGCCACGGCCAGGTCCTTGAGCTGGTCCCGGCCGATCCCGTCCCGGCGGGCGACCACGACCCCATCCACCGCCTCGGCGGCGAGAGAGCCCGCGGCCGCGCCGGCGGCGTCCTGTCGGGCCGCCCGCAGCTCGTCCCGCAGGTCCTTGACCTCGCCCCGCAGCCGCTCCACCCCCTCGACCACGTCGGTCGCCGCCACGCCCAGCAGCGAGGCGGCCCGGCCGAGCTGCTCCGCGTCCCGACGGAGGAGAGCCAGGGTGTCGGCGCCGGTGGTGGCGACGATCCGCCTCTGGTTGGCCCCGATGGAGCTCTCCGAGGTGATCCGGATGGGCCCGATGTCGCCGGTGGCCCGCACGTGGGTCCCTCCGCACAGCTCGATGGAGTGCCGGCCGGCCTCGAGGACCCGCACGGTGTCCCCGTACTTCTCCCCGAAGAAGGCGATGGCCCCGAGCTCGGCGGCCCGCTCCCGCGTCGTCTCGAAGTGGCGGACGGGGTCGTTCGCCAGCACCTCGGCGTTGGCCAGGTCCTCGACGGCGGCCAGCTCCTCGGGGGTCGCCGCCCGGTGGTGGCTGAAGTCGAACCGCAGGTAGTCGGGGGCGACCAGGGAGCCCTGCTGCCTGACGTGCTCGCCGAGGACCTGGCGTAGGGCCCAGTGGAGCAGGTGGGTGCCGGTGTGGTTGCGCCGGATGTTTCCGCGGCGACCGGCGTCGATCGTAGCCAGCGCCTCCTGGCCCGGCACCAGCTCGCCGGCGGTGAGCCGGGCCGTGTGGCGGTGCAGGCCGGGAACGGCGTAGGTCGTGTCCAGCACCGTGGCGACGCCGGTGGCGGTGGTGACGGTCCCGGTGTCGCCCACCTGACCACCGGCCTCGGAGTAGAACGGGGTGCGGTCGAGGAAGACCTCGACCACCTCGCCCCGGGGGATCACCCCCAGCACCCGGGCCTTGGTCTCGTTCTCCTCCCGGCCGGTGAACTCGGTCAGCCCGAACTGCTCCACCAGCTCCCGGTACGCCTCGACCGGTCCCTCCTCCCCCCTCCCCCGCCGGGCCTCCTCCGAGCGGGCCCGCTGCTCGCCCATGGCCGCCTCGAAACCGGCCACGTCGACCCCGACCCCCCGCTCGGCAGCGACCTCCTGGGTGACCTCGAGGGGAAAGCCGAAGGTGTCGTGGAGCTTGAAGGCGGTGGCGCCGGGGAGGGCCCCGGCGGTGACGGCCTCGAGCTCGGCGTCGAGCATGGCCGACCCGGCCACGAGGGTCCGGCGGAAGCGATCCTCCTCCCGGCCGACCACCTCGGTCACGAACTCCCGGTTGGCCACCAGGTCGGGGTAGGCGGCGCCCATGACCTCGACCGTGGTGCCCACCAGCTCGGGGGTGACCGGCCGGTCCACGCCCAAGAGGAAGGCGCGACGGACGGCGCGGCGGATGATGCGGCGCAACACGTAGCCGCGATCCTCGTTGGAGGGGATCACGCCGTCGCTTACCAGGAAGGTCATGGTGCGGGCGTGCTCGGCCAGGATCCGCAGCGACACGTCCGAACGTTCGCCGGCGCCCAGCGCCGTCCCCGTCACCGCCTGAGCCGTCGCCACCAGGGGCGCCAGGACGTCGGTCTCGTACACCGAGTCCACCCCCTGGAGCACGGTCAGCATGCGCTCGAGGCCGGCCCCGGTGTCGATGTTCCTGGTGGGCAGCTCGACCTGGGTCCCGTCGGCCTGACGCTCGTACTGCATGAACACCAGGTTCCACAGCTCGACGAAGCGCTCCTCGCCGCCCCCGGCAGGACCACCGGGGGGCCCGTGGGCGGGGCCCCTGTCCCAGAACACCTCCGAGCACGGGCCACAGGGCCCGACCTCGCCCATCTGCCAGAGGTTGTCGGCGCCGAGCCGCTGCAGGCGACCCTCGGGGAGCCCCACCCCGTCCCGCCAGATCTCGGCGGCCTCGTCGTCGCTGCGGTGCACGGTGACCCACAGGCGGTCAGCGTCGAGGCCAAGCACCTCGGTGACCAGCTCCCAGGCCATGGGGATGGCCTCGGCCTTGAAGTAGTCGCCGAAGCTGAAGTTGCCCAGCATCTCGAAGAAGCTGAGGTGCCGGGCCGTGCGCCCGATCTCCTCCAGGTCGTTGTGCTTCCCCCCCGCCCGCACGCACTTCTGCACCGAGGTGGCCCGGGCGAAGGGCGGCTGCTCGTCGCCGACGAGGTAGGGCTTGAACGGCACCATGCCGGCCACGGTGAAGAGCACCGTGGGATCGTGGGGGATGAGGCTGGCCGAGGGCACGACGGCGTGGTCCCGCTCCGCGAAGAACGACGTGAAGGCGCGGCGGAGGGCGACTGCGTCCATGATGGTTCAGCCTACCGGGCGGCCGTCTAGCCCCCCGGCGGGCGAGAC
>JBOGHU010000095.1:0-8910 GCA_050742255.1 Acidimicrobiales bacterium | reverse complement strand
GGCCGGCGCCCACCGGACCGGCGCCCACCGGGCCGGCGCCCTCCGTGCCGGAGCCAGGCGGGCCGGCGCCCACCGGGGCGAGGCCGCACGGGTGGACGCCCGGCGAACCGGCGCTCGACGTCTCTTGCCTCCTGCCACAGTGGCAACAACACTAACACCAGCAACAGCATCCACCGACCACCCGGCTCTCCGGTCGCTGGCCGTCGCTGGGCGACGTGGAGTGACCGGAGAGGCGGGTGGGCGGCGCCACCCGGCGGCACGTCAGGCCTGTGTCAAGCCTCCATCACCACCGGGACGATCATGGGACGGCGCCGGGTGCGCTCGTTGACGAACTGGCCCAGGGCCTTCCGGGCGTGGCGTTGGATGGTCTCCACGTCGGTGTCAGTGGCCGATTCGACGCCGGCGACCACCCGCCGGCGGGCCTCCTCCAGCAGATCCTCGGCCTCGGCGGCGTGGACCCAGCCCCGGGTGATGATCTCAGGACCGGCGATCACCGCACCGGTCCTGACGTCCACGGTGACCACCACGACGATCACGCCCTCCTCGGCCAGGACCCGCCGGTCCCGCAGGATGCCGTGGCCCACGTCGCCCACCACCCCGTCGACGTAGAGGTAGCCGGCCGGCACCTCGCCCACCCTCCGCAGGCCACCGTCGCCCAGCTCCACCTGGTCCCCGTCCTGGCAGACCAGGATGCGATCCTCGTCCATGCCCACGGCGACGGCCAGCCGGCCGTGGTGGACCAGGTGCCGGTGCTCCCCGTGGACGGGGATGAACCAATCGGGGGAGGCGACCGCCAGGAGGGTCTTGAGCTCCTCGGCCATGGCGTGCCCGGTGACGTGCACCTCGGCGATGCCGGAGTGGATCACGTCGGCACCCAGGCGGTGCAGGCCGTCGATGACCCGGCCCACGTCGGCCTCGTTGCCGGGGATGGGGTGGGAGCTGAGGATCACCGTGTCGCCGGGACCGACCCGCAGCCACTTGTTCTCGCTGGCCGCCATGCGGGCCAGGGCGGACATGGGCTCGCCCTGGGAGCCGGTGGAGATCACGCACACCTGCTCGGGCGGGATCTCGTCGATGTCGGCGATGTCGAGCACCGAGGCGTCGGGGATGTGCAACAGCCCCATGTCGCGCGCCAGGCGGACGTTCTTGCGCATCGACAGCCCCAAGGTGGCGACCACCCGGCCCGACTCGATGGCCACGTCGGCGATCTGCTGGATCCGGTGGATGTGGCTGGCGAAGCAGGCGGTGACGATCCGCTGCCCCTTGGCCTGGGAGAAGATCGTCCGCAGCGACCCGCCGACCGAGCGCTCCGACCGGCTGTGACCGGCCTCCTCGGCGTTGGTCGAGTCACCCAGCAGCAGCCGCACCCCCGGGCCGGCGGCCACCGCGCCCAGGCGGGCCAGGTCGGTGACCCGGCCGTCGACCGGGGTGAGGTCGAGCTTCCAGTCGCCCGAGTGGAGCACCACCCCCTGGGGGGTGTGGAACGCGGTGGCGAAGCCGTGGGGCACCGAGTGGGCCACAGGGACGAACTCAACCTCGAAGGGCCCGATGCGCCGCCGCTCACCGTCGGCGACGGGGACCAGCTCGGTGCGGTCCAGCAGGCCCGCCTCTTCGATGCGGTTGCGGGCCAGGCCCAGCGTGAGCGGTGAGCCGAAGACGGGGAAGGACAGGTCGCGCAGCAGGTACGGGAGCCCACCCACGTGGTCCTCGTGCCCGTGGGTCAGCACGCACCCCTCGACCCGGTCGGCGTTCGCCCGCAGCCAGGTGAAGTCGGGCAGCACCAGGTCGATGCCCAGCATCTCGGCGTTGGGGAACATGAGCCCGCAGTCGAGCAGCACGATGCGCCCGTCCAGCTCCAGGCAGGCGCAGTTGCGCCCGATCTCCCCCAGCCCGCCCAGGAACGTGATGCGCAGCGGCTCAGCCACGTGACGCGCCCACCGCGACCGCACCCAGGTCGGCCAGCACCCGGCGGGCCTGAGCCTCGAGCTCGGGGGGCTCGGGCCCCATGGGTGGTCGGCACCAGCCGACGGGGTGGCCCAGCACCCGCAGCATGGCCTTGGTGGGGACCGGGTTGGGGGCCGTCTCGCTGGACTCGAAGGCGAAGCTGGGCAGGAGGCGGGCGTTGAGCCGGCGGGCCTCCTGGACGTGACCGCCGGCGAAGGCCGCCACCAGGGCGGCCATCAGCTCACCGGCCCAGTGGGTGGCCACCCCGACCACGCCCACGGCGCCCACCGCCAGCAGGGGGAGGGTGAGCGAGTCGTCGCCGCTGTACAGCTCGAAGCCGGCGGGGGCGGCGGCCACCAGGGCGGCCGACCCCGCCGGGCTCCCGGCCGCGTCCTTGACGGCCACGATGTTGGGCACGGTCCCGGCCAGGTCGACCAGGGTCGAGGTGGCCACCTTGCGCCCGGTGCGCCCCGGGATGTCGTAGATCATGACCGGCAGGGCGGTGGCGCCGGCCACCGCCCGGAAGTGGGCGGCCAGGCCGGCCTGGGAGGGCCGGTTGTAGTAGGGGGCGACCACCAGCACGCCGGCCACCCCGCAGGCCGACGCGGCCCGGGTGAGGGCGACGGAGTGGCGGGTGTCGTTGCTGCCGGTCCCGGCGATCACAGGTACGGTGACGGCGCCGGCCACCGCCCGCCACAGCTCCAGCTTCTCCTCGTCGGTGAGGGTGGGGCTCTCGCCGGTCGTGCCCGACACCACCAGGCCGGTGCTGCCGTGGTTGGCCAGCCAGCGGGCCAGGCCCACCGCCGCCTCGTAGTCGACGGCCAGGTCATCGTCGAACGGCGTCACCATGGCGGTGAGCACCGGGCCGAAGCGGGGGGTCATGCCCGGCCCTCGGCGGCCCGGTCGAGGCCCAGGGTGACCAGCAGGTCCTCGTGGAGCTCGAACCACACCGTGTGGTAGCTGTCGAGGGTGGGCCGGGTGAACCACTCCCCATCGCCGGCCACGACCCGGTCGAGGGCCGCCTGGAGGCGGGGCAGGTAAGGGCGGAAGCGGTCCAGGCGCTGGCCCAGCTCACCGGCGAGGGGCCGGACGCGCTCGTGCACGGAGCGCAGCCTGGCCACCACCGTGGCGTCGTGGGCGGCGTCGGCGTGGTCGTTGACGACCTGGGCGCCGTCGACGTCCCGCAGCTGCCAGGCGGTGCAGGCCCCCAACAGCTCCGGGTTGATCTGGCGGAAGCGACGGTACACGGCCTCCAGGGCGGGGCGGCACCGGCAGGCATCGAGCTCCTCGGCCACGAGCGCGGCGTGGTGCTTGCGCCCCAGGGCGGTGAGCGACCACTCCGACTGGGACCCCGCCCGCCGCTGGACCAGGCCCGCCGTGTGCAGGTCGTCGAGGCCGGTGCCGGCGTCGGCCGGCGCCATCCCCGCCGCGGACGCGACGCTCCCCGCATCGGCGGTCCCCCGCAGGCGAAGGACGTGGAGCAGGAGGAGGTGGGCGTCCGAGGGCTGGGCCATCGCCGGCACGTTACCAGCGGCCTCGGGCCCGGCCCCACGGGCCCAGAGCGGCCTCTAGGCTCGCGGCGATGGGGGAACAGGTGGCACCGGTTGCGAGCAGGCGGCGAGTGCCTCTCCCCTACCTGCTGACGCCGATCGTGGTCATGACCGTCGCCGGGATGGCGGCCGACGTCGTCGGCCCCGGCCTCATCAACGAACGGCCGCTGCTGCAGATGGCCCTCAACCCGAGGAACCGCTACCTGTTGCTGGCGTCACCCCAGGTGGGTGCGGTGGAGTTCTACGTGGTCGGCTTCGTCCGCCTGGTCCTAACCGATCCCCTCTTCTACGTGCTCGGCCTCCAGTACGGGGACCGCGCCTTGCGCTGGGCCGAACGGAAGATGGCCGACGACGTGGGCTTCGTCCGCAGCGTCGAGCGTTGGTTCTCCAAGGCCGCCCCGGTCGTCATAGTGGTCGCCCCGAGCGGCTACATGTGCCTGCTGGCCGGCGCCACCGGCATGCGGCCCCGGGTGTTCGTCGCCCTCAACGCGGTGGGCACCGCCGGCCGCCTGGTGCTGTTCCGGTTCGTCGGTGACGCCTTGTCGGACCAGATCTTCACCGTCCTCGATCTCATCCAGCGCTACCAGTGGTGGCTGATCGCCATCTCCTTCGTCATCGTGGCCCTCCAGGCCCGGCGCCGGCGCTCGTCGGGCGCCATCGAGTCGGTGTCGAGGATGGAGGCCGAGATCGAGTCGGCCGGACCCACCCTCGAAGTGAGATCGGGCGAGGAACCGGGTACCTAGTGGCGAGCGAGATGAGCGCCATGGACCCACGCCGAGCGGCGATCCTGCTCGAGGTCCGGCCCGGGGCCCCGACCGGCGAGGTCGAGGCTGCCTTCCGGCGACGGGCCCGGGCGTGCCATCCCGACCGCGGCGGCCGGCCCGCCGAGTTCCGTGAGGTCCTCGCCGCTCGGACCACGCTCAGGGCCTGGGGCGGGGCCCCTGTGGCGGCCTCGCCACCGCCGGTCGTGGTACGTCGACGACCGTGCTGGCGACGACCGTGGCGCTTCCTCATCTCCGCCGCCGGCCGCCGTCTGCGGCGGCGGCCCACCCGACCGCGAGTCAGCTGAGCGAAGGGGCGCCATGGGCACCACCCGCATGGGAACCATCATCGGACTGACCCTCGGCGCGGTGTGGGCCATCGCCGGCTTCGCCGGCGCCGCCCTGGCTGCCGCCCTGGCCGGGCTCGGATACCTCGTCGGTGCGGTCATCGAGGGCCGCATCGACGTAATCGACTACCTCAGCCGTCGCCGCGGGCGGTGACCCCCGCCGGCGGCCGGCCCGGCCCCGACCCGATACCGAGAGGAGCACCCGTGACCGACCAGAGCACCGAGGCGTCCCACACCCCCGCCACCCAGCCTGACGGCGGCGCGATCAACCGCACCGGCGAGACCGGGACCACCTCCATCGCCGACACGGTGGTGGAGAAGATCGCGGCCATCGCCGCCCGTGAGGTCGACGGCGTCGCCTCCCTCGGCGGCGCCGTGTCAGGCGCCCTGTCCACCGTGGTGGGGCGCATCCGCGGCAGCGAGCACGCCACCGCCGGGGTCGGCGTGGAGGTGGGCAGCCGCCAGGCCGCGGTCGACCTCACCATCAAGGCCCGCTACCCCGTCCCCATCCCCGCCCTCGCCGACAACGTTCGGCAGAACGTCATCGACCGGCTCCAGTCCATGACCGGCCTGGAGGTGGTCGAGGTCAACATCGCCATCGTCGACCTCGAGTTCCCCGGCCAGGGCGACGACCGCCCGACGGGTCGTGTGCAGTAGCGCCATGTCCACAGGCGTCGCCCCGGTGACCCTGGCCCGAGCCGCCGCCGCCGCCGCCACGGCCTCCCCCGACGTGGTGCGCCTGGACGGCGGCCTGGTGGGCGAGCTCGCCACCTACGGCGGGGGGAGCCGCGTGGTCGGGGTCCGGGCCGAGGTGGGGCCCCGGCCGCGCCTGGAGGTGCGGGCCGTGGTGCGCTCGGGGCGGCCCCTGGCCGAGATCGGCGACGACCTGCGGCGGCGAGTGGCCGACCGGCTCGAGCACCGGTACCCGGGCCTGGCGCCCGTGGTGGACATCCATATCAGCGACGTGGAGGCGGCCGCCGAGGAGACGGGGTGAGGCGGGCCAACCGCGTCATCGCCCTGCTGCTGGGCCTGGGCGCGGTGGTTGTGGGCCTCCTCGCCCTGGCCGAGACCGCCTTGGTCCTCCTGGGCCGCGAGGCGTGGGTCATCCCCCGCGGCCAGTGGGACCGATCCCTGCGCCGGCTCCGGTGGGAGAGCGGCGCTCTCGTGATCTGGCTGGTCGGCGCGGGGGCCCTCGGGCTGGCGCTGGTCGTGGCCCAGGTCGCCCGGCTACGCCGGGCGGTGGTGCCGCTGGCGGTGGAGGACCCGGACAGGAGCGTTGCCATCGAGGGCCGGAGCCTGGCGGAGCGCCTCGCTGACCTCGCCCTCACCGACGACGACGTGGTCACGGCCCGCGCCAGGGTCCGTGGGGACCGGGCCACCGTGGTGGCCTCGGTCGCCCCCGGCAGCGACCACCCCGCCGTGCAAGCCCGCCTGGTCGCCGCCCTCCGGGCCGCCGGCGACCGCTACGGGCTGCGCCAGCCCATCCAGCCCAGGGTCTCCGTCACCCCCTCACGGTCCCGGGTCCGGTGACGGATAGGGCCAACCGGGCCGTCCTGGCCGCCCTGGGGCTGGCGCTGGTGGGAGCGGCTGTGGCCGGTCTCCTGGCCTGGGCCGGGATCGTGGGCCTCGGGGAGCCGTCCGTCCTCTACGGTCGCCTCGCCGACGCCGCCGCCCGCAACCGGGTGGCGTGGTCGGTGGGCGTGGCGGTCGGCTGGGTGGCGGCCGTGGTGGTCGGAGCGGTGGCGGCGTGGGCCCAGCTGTCCCCCGAGGGGCGAGGTGGCCGCCCCGACGACATGGTGCTGGGCGAGGACGCCCGAGGCCGGACCACCGTCCGGGCCGAGGCCGCCGCCGGCGCCGTCGCCCATGACCTCGGGGTCCTCCCCGACGTGGTGGCCAGCACCGCCCGCCTGGTCGCCGCCGGCGAGCGCCCCCACCTGGTGGTCCGCCTGGACGTGGCCGGCGACGCCGACCTGGCCGGGCTGCGGGCCGGAGCCGAGGACGTCTACGACCGGGTGGCCGGTGTCCTCGGGGTGGAGGGCGTGCGGGTCGACGCCGTCATCCGGCTGGTCCCCCGGTCCCGGGCCCGGGTCCACTGACCCCTACAGCCCCAGGAGGCTGTCGAGGCCAACGGTCAGCCCGGGGGTGTCGGCGACCGCCTTGATGGCCAGCAGCACGCCGGGCATGAAGGAGCTGCGGTGGTAGGAGTCGTGGCGGATGGTGAGGGACTGCCCGGTGGTGCCGAGCAGCACCTCGTGGTGGGCGACCAGGCCCCGCAGGCGGATCGAGTGGACCGGGATCCCCGCCGCCCCCTTCCCCCCTCGGGCCCCGTCGAGCATCTCGGTGGTGGTCGGGTCGGCGGTCCACTCCGACGAGGCGGCGGCCATCCGCGTGGCGGTGAGCAGGGCGGTGCCCGACGGTGCGTCCACCTTGGCGTCGTGGTGCAGCTCGACTATCTCCGCCGAGGAGAACCACGGCGCCGCCATCTCGGCGAAGCGCATCATCAGCACCGCCCCGATGGCGAAGTTGGGGGCCAGGATGCAGTTGCTGGTCCGGAACAGCGCCCGCAGCCGGTCCAGGTCCTCTTCGCCGAAGCCGGTGGTGCCGACCACGGCGTGTACGCCGACCCGGGCGCACCAGGCCAGGTTCTGGCGCGCCGCCTCGGCGTTGGTGAAGTCGATGGCCACGTCGACGCCGTGCCCGGCCAGGCCCTCGGCGGCTCCGTCGATGCGCAGGTCGGTGTCGACCCCGGTCACCGGCCGGAGGTCGAGCCCGGCGTGGAAGGGGTCGACCGCGGCCACCAGCTCCAGGTCCGGATCGCCCACGACCGCCTGGCACACCGTCCGACCCATCCGCCCCGCCGCCCCGAACACCGCTACCCGGATCGTCATGGCGCCATTGTCGCGTGTCACGCCATGGCCGACCCCACCCCGGCCGGCTCCACCGGCCCGACCACGGCCACGGTGCGGGTAGCGGTCCCGAGGACCCGGTCGACCACCCGGCGGACGTCGTCCAGGGTCACCGCCCGGTATCGGGCCACCACCTCGTCCAGCTCGGCCACCTCCCCGTGGGCCATCATGGCCGTGGCCATCCGGCTCATGCGCCCAACCGAGTCCTCCGCCCCGAGCACCGTGGCGCCCTCCAGGTAGCCCGTGGCCACCCTCAGCTCCTGCTCGCTCACCCCCTGGGCGGCCATGCGGTCGAGCTCGGACCGGATCACCGCCAGCACCTCGGGCACCCGGCCCGGGGAGGTGCCGGCGTAGGCCACCAGGGCACCGGTGTCGGCGTAGAGGGCCAGGTACGAGTAGACGGAGTAGGCCCAGCCCCGCTCCTCGCGGATGATCTGGAACAGGCGGCTGGAGACGCCGCCGCCCAACACCTGGTTGGCGACGGCCAGGGCGTAGCGGTCGTCGTCGTGGCTGGCCAGGGCCCGCACCCCGACGGCGACGTGGGCCTGCTCGGACTGGCGCCGCACCACCGCCAGGGGCCCCGGCGACCGCTCGGGAGGACGACGGTCCGGCGCCTCCCCGCCCTCCAGCCCGGCGAACCGGCGCGCCACCCCCTCCACGACCTGGCCGTGCTGGAGGCGTCCCGCCGCCGCCACCACCACCGCGGCCGGTCGGTACCAGCGACGGTGGAAGGCCTGGATCCGCTCCCTTCCCATGGCCGCGACGCTGCGCCGGGTGCCGAGGACCTCGGCGCCGAGGGGGTGGCCGGGGAACAGGGTCTCGGCCAGCAGCGAGAGAACCCGGTCCTCGGGGCAGTCCTCCTCGGCCCCGATCTCCTCCAGGATGACCCGGCGCTCGGCCTCCACCTCGTGGAGGCGGAACGCCGGGGTCCAACACACGTCGGACAGGAGGTCGAGGCCCAGGTCCAGGCAGGGGGCCGGCAGCCGCGTGTAGTAGGCGGTGTGCTCGTGGGCGGTGAAGGCGTTCATCTCGCCACCGACGGCGTCCACGGCCTCGGCGATCTGGGCCGCGGTCCGCGCCTCGGTCCCCTTGAACAGCAGGTGCTCGAGGAAGTGCGAGGCCCCGGCCTCCTCCGGCGCCTCGTCCCGGGCGCCGACACCGACCCAGAAGCCGGTGGCCACCGAGCGGGCGCCGGGCATCTCCTCGGTGACCACCCGGACACCGCCGGTCAGCCGGGTGCAGCGGATGGGCACGGCTGGGCTAGCTCCGCCTCCCCTCGCCCCGGGGCCGGCGCCGCCGGCCGCCACCCTCCCGGCCGCCGCCACCCGCCGGTTCGGGGCCGAGGTCGCCGAAGTGGCTGCGGGCCTCGCTCTCGAAGGCATCCTCGAAGGAGGCGCTGGGC
>JBOGHU010000094.1:0-11608 GCA_050742255.1 Acidimicrobiales bacterium | reverse complement strand
CGCCGGGTGGTGGGCCTCGACCCCGCCGCCGCCCAGGTGGGCCTGGCCCGGCGACGGGGAGGCGGGCCCCACTACGTCCGGGCCGCCGCCGCCGCCCTTCCGTTCCCCGACGCCCGCTTCGACGCGGTGGTGGCATGCCTGGTCTTCGAGCACGTGGTGGCGGTCGAGGCCGCCCTCGGGGAGGTGGGCCGGGTGCTGCGGCCGGGCGGGCGCTTCCTGTGGTTCCTCAACCACCCCCTGCTCCAGGTGCCGGGCAGCGGGTGGATCGACGACCACGTGCTGGACCCCCCTGAGCAGTACTGGCGGGTGGGCCCCTACCTGGTGGAGGACCACCGCCTGGAGGAGGTGGAGCCGGGCGTGCTGGTGCCCTTCGTCCACCGGCCCCTGTCCCGCTACGTGAACGCCCTGGTGGCCTGCGGCCTGGTCATCCGCCACATGGCCGAGCCCCGGCCCCCGCCGGGGTTCCTGGCCCGGGCCCGGGAGTACGTCGACGCCGCCACCATCCCCCGCCTCCTGGTGGTGGTGGCCGAGAGGGAGGGCGAGGGGGCGGCGAGGCTACCCTGGCCCGAGCAGGTGCCATGAGTGAGTTCATCGTCATCACCGGGCTCTCGGGGGCGGGCCGCAGCCAGGCCGCCAACGTCTTGGAGGACCTGGGCTGGTTCGTCATCGACAACCTCCCCGCCGCCCTCATCGACAAGGTGGCCGAGCTGGCCCAGGCGCCGGGCAGCTCCATCGACCGGGTGGCCCTGGTGGTCGGTCCCCGGGCCGGGCTGGCCGAGCTCACCGCCGCCCTGGGGCTGCTGCGGGCCACCGGCGCGGGCGTGCGGGTGCTGTTCCTCGAGGCGTCGGACGAGGCGCTGGTCCGCCGCTACACCGACACCAGGCGCCGCCACCCCCTGAGCGATGGCGAGGGCATGGTCGATACCATCGAGCGGGAGCGGGGCGCCCTGGAGCCGATGCGGGCCGAGGCCGACGTGGTGGTCGACACCACCGACCTCAACGTCCACCAGCTCCGGGACCGCATCGTCGAGCTGTTCGGGGTCGGCATCCCCACCGCGGGGATGCAGACCACGGTGGTCTCCTTCGGCTACAAGCACGGCCTGCCCCTCGACGTCGACGTGGTGCTCGACTGCCGCTTCCTCCCCAACCCCCACTGGGTGGAGGAGCTGCGGCCCCTAACCGGCCGGGACCCCGACGTGCGCCACTACGTGCTCCGGTTCCGGGAGACCACCGAGTTCCTCCGCCGCCTCGACCACCTGCTCGAGCTGCTGCTCCCCGCCTACGTGCAGGAGGGCAAGTCGTACCTGACCCTGGCCCTGGGCTGCACCGGGGGCCGGCACCGCTCGGTGGTGATGGCCGACGAGGTGGCCAAGGCCCTGCGCCGGCGGGGGTTCGAGCCCCGGGTCCACCACCGGGACATCCACCGGTGAGCCGCCCCCGGGTCGTGGCCCTGGGGGGAGGACACGGGCTGGCCACCACCCTGAGGGCGGCCCGCCGCTATGCCGGCGAGGTGGCGGCGGTGGTGTCGGTGGCCGACGACGGGGGGTCCAGCGGTCGCCTGCGCCAGATCTGCGACATCCCCGCCCCCGGCGACGCCCGCCGCTGCCTGGTGGCGCTGGGCGACCCGGAGTCGCTCTGGGCCCGGCTCTTCGAGCACCGGTTCGAGGCCGGGGACCTCCACGGCCACGCCCTGGGCAACCTGGTCATCGCCGGGCTCACCGCCGTCACCGGCGACCTCACCGCCGCCCTGGCCGAGTCGGGCCGCCTGGTGGGCTGCGTAGGCCGGGTCCTCCCCGCCACCGAGGTGGCCGTCACCCTCGAGGCCGACGCCGCCGGCGGCCCGGTCGAGGGCCAGGTCCGGGTGGCCGGCACCGGACACATCCGCTCGGTGTGGCTGGTGCCGCCCGACGCCCCCGCCACCCCCGAGGCGGTGGCGGCCATCGAGGGGGCCGACCAGGTGGTGCTGGGACCGGGGTCGCTGTTCACGAGCGTGCTGGCCGCGGCCCTGGTGGGGGGGATCCGGGCCGCCCTGGCCGCCACCGCCGCCCGCGTGGTGTACGTGGCCAACCTGGCGCCCCAGCGGCACGAGACCGCCGGCTTCGACCTCGGCGACCACGTGGCCGCCCTCCGTCGCCACGGCGTCCGGGCCGACGTGGTCCTGCGCCACGCCGGGTCCCTCCCGCTGGGCGAGGTGGACCTCCCCGTGGTGGAGCGGTCCGTGGCCGACGACGACGGGGTGGCCCACGATCCCGCCCGGCTGGCTGACGCCCTGGTCGACCTGGTCGGGTAGGGTCGGCTGTACAGGCGATCAGAGGAGGGAACCCATGACCGTACGGGTGGGGATCAACGGCTTCGGCCGCATCGGACGCAACTTCTACCGGGCCGCCAGGGCAGCCAGGGCGGCGGGGACCGACGTGGAGCTGGTGGGCGTGAACGACCTGGTGCCGCCCGAGACCAACGCCCACCTCCTCCGGTACGACTCGACCTACCGCCGCCTCGACGCCCCGGTCGAGGTCACCGGTGACTCCATCGCCGTGGGGGACGACTCGTTCAAGGTCTTCGCCGAGCGCGACCCCAAGTCCATCCCCTGGGGCGACCTCGGGGTCGATGTGGTGGTGGAGTCGACGGGCATCTTCACCGACGGCGAGAAGGCGGCCGCCCACATCGACGCCGGCGCCCGCCGGGTCATCATCTCCGCTCCCGCCAGCAACGTCGACGGGACCTTCTGCGTGGGGGTGAACGACGACACCTTCGACCCCTCCCGCCACACCATCATCTCCAACGCCTCGTGCACGACCAACTGCTTCGTGCCCATGATCAAGGTCCTCGACGACGCCTTCGGCGTGGAGCGGGGCCTGATGACCACCGTCCACGCCTACACCAACGACCAGAACCTGTTGGACCTGGCCCACAAGGACCTGCGCCGGGCCCGGGCGTCGGCGGTCAACATCGTCCCCAGCTCCACCGGCGCGGCCCGTGCCACCAGCCTGGTGCTGAAGGCCATGGAGGGCCGCCTCGACGGCACTGCCCTGCGGGTGCCGGTCCAGGACGGCTCCATCACCGACTTCACCGGCATCCTGGGCAGGGAGTCCTCGGTGGGGGAGGTCAACGACGCCTTCCGGGCCGCGGCCAGCCAGGGCCCGTTGGCCAAGGTGCTCGACTACTCCGAGGACCCCATCGTGTCCTCCGACGTGATCGGCTCGCCGGCCAGCTGCACCTTCGACTCCCAGCTCACCATGGCCATGGGGAACCTGGTCAAGGTGCTGGGCTGGTACGACAACGAGTGGGGCTACTCCAACCGCCTGCTGGACCTGACGATGATCGTCGGCGCCGCCGACGGGAAGTGAGGCTGCCCCAGCTCGAGGACCTGCCCTCCCTCCGGGGGCGGCGGGTCCTCGTGCGGGCCGACTTCAACGTCCCCCTGGAGGGTGGGCGCATCGCCGACGACCTCCGCATCCGGGCCGCCCTGCCCACCATCGAGTGGCTGGAGGACCGGGGAGCCCACGTCACTGCCTGCAGCCACCTCGGGCGACCCGAGGGTCGCCCCGACGACCGGTACTCGATGGAGCCGGTGCGGGCCCGCCTGGCCGAGGTCGCCCCCGGGGTGGAGCTGATGGAGAACCTGCGCTTCGACCCCGGTGAGACCACCAACGACGCCGCCTTCGTCGACCGCCTGACAGAGGGCCACGACGCCTACGTCAACGACGCCTTCGGCGCCGCCCACCGCTCGCACGCCTCCATCGTGGGCCCCCCCGCCCGCCTGCCCAGTGCCGCCGGCCGGCTGCTGGCCCGCGAGGTGGAGGTGCTCGTCCGGCTGCGGACCTCGCCGGCCCGCCCCTTCGTCGCAGTGCTCGGGGGGGCCAAGGTGAGCGACAAGCTGGGGGTCATCGAAGCCCTCCTGGAGGTGGTCGACAGCCTGCTCATCGGCGGGGGCATGTGCTTCACCTTCCTGGCTGCGGAGGGACACACCACCGGTGACTCCCTGCTCGAGGCCGACCAGGTCGAGACGTGCAGGTCGCTGCTGGCCCGGGCGGGGACGCGCGTAGCGGTGCCCGACGACGTGGTGGCCCTGGGCCCGGGGGGGGAGATCGGAAGGCCCGAGGCCGGGGGCGAGGTCCGCCGCTGCGACCCCGACGTCCCCGACGGCTGGAAGGGGCTCGACATCGGCGCCACCACCACCACCGCCTTCGCCGCCGCCGTGGCCGATGCCGCCACCGTCTTCTGGAACGGCCCCATGGGGGTCTTCGAGGACCCCCGCTTCGCCGACGGCACCGAGGCGTTGGCCCACGCCGTCGCCGGCGCCAGGGGGTTCACGGTGGTGGGCGGGGGCGACAGCGCGGCGGCGTTGGCGTCGTTCGGGCTGGCCGGGGAGGTCGACCATCTGTCCACCGGCGGGGGGGCGTCGCTGGAGCTGCTGGAGCAGGGCGACCTGCCCGGCCTGGCCGCGCTACGCCGGGCGCCCAATGCCCCAGACGGGCCGGACCGCCCCGACGTGGGGCCCGAGGAGGGCTGAAGTGGCCGAGGGGGCGACGCGCAAGCCGCTCATCAGCGGCAACTGGAAGATGCACCACAACCACTTCGAGGCCATGGCGACGGTCCAGAAGCTGTCGTACCTGCTGGAGGCGGCCGACTACGACGCGGTGGAGGTGACCGTGCACCCCCCCTTCACCGATCTGCGCTCGGTGCAGATGGTGCTGGAGGCCGACGACATCCCCGTGGGGCTGGGCGCCCAGCACTGCCATTGGGAGCCGAAGGGGGCCTTCACCGGCGAGGTGAGCCCGGCCATGCTGGCCAAGCTCAACGTCGCCTACGTCATCGCCGGCCACTCCGAGCGCCGGGCGCTGTTCGCCGAGACCGACGAGATGGTGAACCGCAAGGTCCGGGCCGTCCTCACCGCCGGCATGACCCCGATCATGTGCGTGGGGGAGACCCTGGAGGAGCGGGAGGCGGGGGCCACCGAGGAGCGGGTCTCGACCCAGGTGCGGGCCGGCCTCGGCGGGGTGGCCTCGGCCCAGGCCGGGGGGATGGTCATCGCCTACGAGCCGGTCTGGGCCATCGGGACCGGCCGCAACGCCACTCCGGCCGACGCCCAGGCGGTGTGCGCGGCGATCCGGGAGGCGGTGGCCCAGAGCCACGGCAAGGCAGCGGCCTCGGGGATCCGGATCCAGTACGGGGGGTCGGTCAAGCCCACCAACGCCGCCGAGCTGATGGCCGAGCCCGACATCGACGGGGCCCTGGTGGGTGGGGCATCCCTCGACCCCGACGACTTCTCCCGGATCGTCAAGGGCGCCCACGCACGTAGGTAGGGACGTTGGTAGGATCGGCGCTCCGAGTCCGGCTGCCCTGGGGGTGAGACCACCGTGCTGACCGCCGCTGTCGTCGTGGTCCACGTGGTGGTCTCGCTGCTGATGCTGCTGCTGATCCTGCTGCACAGCGGCCGGGGCGGGGGGTTGTCCGACATGTTCGGCGGGGGGGTGGGCGCCTCGGCGGCGGGGTCGACGGTGATGGAGCGCAACCTCGATCGCATCACCGTGGTGGTGGCCATCGTCTTCTCGTTCACCACCCTGATCCTGGCCCTGAGGCTCCAGTAGCGGGCCTGGCTCCACCGGTGCCACCGGCCGGTCGACCTCCGCTCCTCGAGGTGGCGGACCTGTCGGTCGACTTCGCCGTCGAGGGGGACGGTGCGCGCGGTTCGGGGTGTGAGCTTCTCGGTGGGCCAGGGCGAGGTGCTGGGGGTGGTGGGGGAGTCGGGGGCGGGCAAGTCGGTGTCGGCCATGGCCGTGCTGGGCCTGCTCCCGCCCACCGCCTCGGTGGCCGGGTCGGCCCGGTACCGGGGCCGGGAGCTGTTGGGCATGCCCGACCACCAGCTCGACCGGGTCCGGGGAGCCAGGGTGGCCATGATCTTCCAGGACCCCATGAGCTCGCTCAACCCCGTGCACAGGGTCGAGGCCCAGATCGCCGAGGCGGTGCGGGTCCACGGCGGGGCCAGCCGGTCCCAGGCGCGGGAGCGGGCCGTGGACCGCCTCGACCTGGTGGGCATGCCCCAGGCCGCCATCCGGGCCCACAGCTACCCCCACGAGCTGTCGGGGGGATGCGCCAGCGGGTCATGATCGCCATGGCCATGGCCAACGACCCCGAGGTGATCATCGCCGGCGAGCCCACGACCGCCCTGGACGTGACCGTGCAGGCCCAGATCCTCGAGACCCTCAGGCGCCTCACGGAGGAGACGGCGGTGGCGGTGGTGCTGATCACCCACGACCTGGGGGTGATGGCCAACATGGCCGACCGGGTGGTCGTGATGTACGCCGGGCGACTGGTGGAGGAGGGCAGCGTCGACGACATCTTCGACCGGCCCCGGATGCCCTACACCGTGGGGTTGCTGGGATCGATGCCCCGCCTCGACGGTGGCGACGTGGCCCGCCTCACCCCCATAGGGGGGGACCCCGCCGTCGATGGTGGCGCTGCCCCCGGGCTGCCCCTTCGCCCCCCGCTGCCTGCTGGCCTCCGGCCGCTGCGGGGAGGAGGAGCCGGTCCTGGAGCCGACCGAGCGAGCAGGGCACCGGACCGCCTGCCACTGCTGGACCGCGCTCACCGGACCCCTGGACACGGCGCTGTTCGGGGCGGGGGGCGCAGCCGGCGAGCGCCACCGTGCCCGCTGAGGCGGGGGCCGGACAGGGGGGCGGGGCGCCACTGCTCGAGGTGCGGGACCTGGTCAAGCGGTTCCCGGTGCGCGGCGGCCGGTTGCTGGGCCGGGCCGTGGGCCAGGTCCAGGCGGTGAGCGGGGTCTCCTTCGACGTGGGCCCCGGGGAGACCCTGGGGGTGGTGGGGGAGTCGGGCTGCGGCACGTCCACCCTGGGCCGGACCGTCCTCCAGCTGGTCCCTCCCACCTCGGGCTCGGTGCGCTTCGAGGGGGTCGACCTCACCCGGCTGTCGGGGGGGGCCATGCGCAAGGTCCGCCGCAACCTCCAGATCGTCTTCCAGGATCCGTACGCGTCGTTGGACCCCCGCATGGTGGTGCGGGAGATCGTGGCCGAGCCGCTGCGGATCCACGGGATGTGGGGGAGCGGGGGCCGGGAGCGGGTGGCCGAGCTGCTCGGGCTGGTGGGGCTGGACCCCGAGCACGCCGGCCGCTACCCCCACGAGTTCTCCGGCGGCCAGCGCCAGCGGGTCGGCATAGCCCGGGCCCTGGCCCTGGAGCCCAAGCTGGTGGTGCTGGACGAGCCGGTGTCGGCCCTGGACATGAGCATCCAGGCCGGGGTGGTGAACCTGCTGGCCGACCTCCAGGAGCGGCTGTCGCTGTCGTACGTGTTCATCGCCCACGACCTCTCCGTCGTGCGCCACATCTCCGACCGGGTGGCGGTGATGTACCTGGGCCGCTTCGTCGAGACCGGCGACCGGGCCGACGTCTACCGGCGGCCGGCCCACCCCTACACCCAGGCCCTGCTGTCGGCGGTGCCGGTCCCCGACCCCGCCCGGGAGCGGGCCCGGCGCCGCATCGTGCTCACCGGCGACGTGCCCGACCCCGCCGACCCGCCCTCGGGGTGCCGGTTCCGCACCCGGTGCTGGGAGGTGTCTGACGACGGGAGGACCTACACCTTCGACCTCGAGCGAGACGTCCGCTGGCACGACGGCGAGCCCTTCACCGCCGCCGATGTCAGGTACACCTTCGAGCAGGTGCTCATCGAGGAGCACCCGCGCACCAAGGTCGTCCTCGGCCCCCTCCTCGAAGGGATCGACACCCCTGACGACAACACGGTCGTCTTCCGCCTCAGGCAACGGTACGCGCCCTTCCTCAAGCTGGTCGACGAGGACAACGGCGGCATCCTGCCCCGGCACATCTTCGAGGGGACAGACCCCCTCACCAACCCCGCCAACTCGGAGCCGATCGGGACCGCGCCGTTCAAGTTCGAGTCGGCGGTGCAGGGGGATCGGATAGTCCTGGCCCGCAACCCCGACTACTTCAAGGAGGGACGGCCCTACCTCGACCAGGTGGTGTTCCGGATCATCCCCGAGCCCCAGGCGCTCCAGGCGTTCCAGGCCGGCGAGGTGGACCTCTTCAGCCCCAACGCGCCCGACCTCGAACGGGTGGAGGCGATGCCCGACGCGGTCGTGAGCGAGGAGGGCAACGAGGGCTTCGGGACCGTCGTACGACTGATCCCCAACCTGGAGAGGGAGCCCTTCGACGACAGGCGGGTCCGCCACGCCATGGCCTACGCCATCGACAGGGAGCTCATCGCCAGGGCGGTCTACCCCGGCGTGCGCGTGCCGGCCACCGGCCCCATCACCCGGACCCTGGAGCGCTTCTACACCGATGACGTGACGAGGTTCCCGAGGGATGTCGGGAAGGGCCCGGGCGCTGCTGGACGAGGCCGGGCTGACGCCCGGTCCCGACGGGGTCCGCCTCCGGTCCTCGTCCATCTACGATCCCGGCTTCGCCCGCACCGCCGACCTGCTCAAGCAGCAGCTGGGTGAGGTGGGCATCGAGCTCGACCTCCAGCAGATGGAGTTCCAGGCCTGGGTGAAGAAGCTCTACATCGACGAGGACTTCGACCTCGGCTACAGCCAGCTCACCGACGCCCCCGATCCCGACATCGGCACCAAGCGGGCGTACACCTGCGACAACATCGCCGAGGTGCCGTTCTCCGACGGAGAGATGTACTGCAACCCCGAGGTCGACCGGTTGTTCGCCCAGGCCGCGTCGGAGCCCGATGAGCAGGAGCGGGTGGAGCTGTACGGCGACATCCAACGGATCCTCGTGGAGGACCAGCCGGTCATCTTCCTGGTCGACGGGGCCGGGCCCTTCGCCCACGACGCCGAGTTCACCGGGTTCGCCGACGCCGAGGCCAGGTACTACTTCGGCGACACGGTCTGGTCGACCGAGGGCGACCCGGAGCCACCCGGGGGGGCGTCTGGGTGAGGCTTGTGCGGTGCCGAGCCTGACGGCCCCCACGGGGGCGAGCCCCTCGACACCGTAGGGCCGTCGTTGCTCGGGTACCTGGCAAGGCGTGTGGCGGCCACGGTGGTGCTCCTCGCCACCGTGGTCGTCGTCGTCTTCCTCCTGATCAGCCTGGCCCCCGGGGACACCGCCCTGACCCTCGCCGGCTCGGCGGGCGGCGACCCCGAGTACCTGGCCCGGCTGCGGGAGCGCCTGGGGCTGGACCAACCGTCCCGTACCAGGCGTGGTCGTACCTCGTCGGGGTCTTGCGGGGCGACCTGGGATTCTCGGCCGTCCAGGGCCGACCGGTGCTGGAGGTGATCCTCGGGCGCCTCCCCGCCACCATCCTCCTGGGTGGCACGTCGCTGCTCGTAGCCTCGGTCGGTGGTGTGGCGCTGGGGGTGGTGGCCGCCGCCCCCCAGGCCAGCCGCGTCGATGCCACCATCTCGGTCGGATCCCTCGTCGTCTACTCGCTGCCGTGTTCTGGGTGGCCCAGGTGCTGGTCGCCTTCCTCGCCGTCCGCCTGGGCTGGCTGCCTACGGGGGGGATGACATCCATCCCCGCGCCCGAGTCCACGCTGGCCCGCCTGGCGGACCTGGGACGGCACCTGGTGCTGCCCGTGACCGCCTTGAGCACGATCTTCCTGGGCCTGATCGTCCGCACCACCCGCACCGCCATGATCGAGGTGCTGGGGGAGGACTACCTGCGCACGGCCCGCTCGATCGGGGTGCCCGAGCGCAGGAGACTGCTCCGCCACGCCCTGCCCAACGCCATCGGGCCGCCCCTGACGGTGGTGACCAACGAGATCGCCACCCTGCTGGCCGGGACCATCCTGGTGGAGAGCGTGTTCTCGTGGCCGGGCCTGGGCCGCCTGCTGCTGGACTCGGTCCTCACCCGTGACAACCCCGTGCTGGTGGGGCTGTTGCTGGTCTCCGCCGTGGCGGCGTCGGTGGCCAACCTCGCCACCGACCTGACCTACGCCGCCCTCGACCCCAGGGTCCGGTACTGGTGAGGGGGGCGCTCGGGCGCCTGGTCGTGGGCCTGGCCCTGCTGGCGGTGGTCGGCTCCTGGGCGCTGGTGGCGGGCGCGGTGGGAGGGTGATCCCTTCTAGCCCAGCCCGGCCCTTCTGGTCCCCCCTTCCTGGGCCCACCCCCTGGGCACCGACGAGCTGGGGCGCGACGTGCTGCTCCGGGTGTTGCACGGGGCGTCGACGTCTCTGTTGGTCGCCGGAGGATCGGTCCTCCTCGCCACCGTCGTCGGTGTGGCCCTGGGTCTGGTCGCCGGCTACCTGGGCGGGCTGGTCGACGATGTGCTGCTCAAGGTCCTCGAGCTATTCCTGGTGATCCCCAAGTTCCTGCTGGCGCTGGTGGCGGCGGCGCTCTTCGGCGCCAGCACCTGGCTCCTCGTGGTCATCCTCGCCCTGGTGTTCTGGCCGGCCACCGCCCGGCTGGTCCGTGGCGAGGTCCTGGCCCTGGGGGAGCGGGACTTCGTGGAGGGCGCCCGGGCGGTGGGGGCCGGGCACGTCCGCATCCTGGCGCACCACCTGCTTCCCGGCGTGATGGCGGTGGTCCTGGTGAACGTCTCGTTCCAGGGGGGCACCGCCGTCCTCATCGAGGCGGGCCTGGCCTTCCTGGGGTTGGGTGACCGTGATGTGGTGTCATGGGGGAGATGCTCGCCGACGCCCAGGCCTACGTGGCCGTGGCCTGGTGGACCTCGGTGTTCCCCGGCCTGGCTGCCGGCATCACGGTGCTGGGCATGAACCTGGCCGGTGACGGGCTCACCGAGGTGCGGCACGTGCGCGGCGGTGGTCCCGTCGCCGTCGGTGCTCCAAGATGAGGGGTCGATGAGAGGCCCGAGGAGGGAGGTGGCCATGATCGATCAGTCCACCCTGGAGGGGGTCGTCCGCTTCCACGGTCACATGTGTCGGGGCTTGGCCATGGGGATCCGCGCCGCCGAGGTGGCCCTGGCCGAGATCGGGCCCCACTCGGCCGACGAGGAGGTGGTGGCCATCGTGGAGACCGACATGTGCGGCGTGGACGCGGTGCAGTTCCTCACCGGGTGCACCTTCGGCAAGGGCAACCTGGTCCACCGGGACCACGGCAAGAACGCCTACACCTTCGTGCGCCGATCCGACGGCCGTGCCGTCCGGGTGAGCACCCGCCCCGGTGCCTGGGGAGCCAGGGAGCCGGAGTGGGAGGCGCTGTTCGCCAGGGTGCGAGCCGGCATGGCGACCCCCGAGGAGCGGCAGCGGTTCTGGGCCCAGCAGCAGGAGCGGTCCGAGCACCTGCTGTCGGTGCCCGTCGAGGACCTGTACGCCGTGGAGGAGGTCGCCGTCGAGGTGCCCCCTCGCGCCCGTGTCGACCCCTCGGTCGGGTGCGCCACCTGCCAGGAGCCCACCACGGAGACCCGCATCCGCCGGCTCGGGGGCCGTGACCTGTGCCTCCCGTGCTTCGAGGCGGTGCTGGCGGGCACCGAGCCGGTCGCCCCTCCGGCGGGGCGCTCGTAGGCCGGAGCTGAGGCTGGCCTCTCCGGGCACGCTAGAATCGTCCGCCGCGCCGGGATCCGCCGGTGCCCGTCGGAGTGGCGGAATAGGCAGACGCGCTAGCTTGAGGGGCTAGTGCCCGCAAGGGCGTGGGGGTTCAAGTCCCCCCTCCGACACGACAGACCGAGCGC
>JBOGHU010000093.1:0-5895 GCA_050742255.1 Acidimicrobiales bacterium | reverse complement strand
GAGGCCGAGGACGTCCCGGCCCGGGCCGCGTCGGCCGGGGCCCGCCTGGCCGAGGGGCTGGCGGGGCTCAGGGGCGTGACCGGGGTCCGGGGGTTGGGCCTGCTCCTGGCCGCCGAGCTGGCGGGGGGAGGGGCCGGCCCCGCCGCTGCCGCCGCCCTGGAGCGGGGCCTGGTCGTCAACCCCGTCACCGCCACCGCCCTGCGCCTAGCCCCGCCGCTGCTGGTCACCGACGAGGAGGTGGACGAGGCGGTGACGGTCCTCGGGGAGGTGCTCGACCGGTGAGGAGCATCCTCGAGATCGACGACCTGGGGCCGGCGGGGCTGGAGGCGGTCCTGGACCGGGCCGAGGCGCCCCGGCTCCCCCCGGTGCTGGCCGGGCGGGGGGTGGCCCTTCTGTTCGAGAAGCCCTCCAACCGCACCCGCAGCGCCACCGAGATGGCGGTGGTCCAGCTCGGCGGGCACCCGCTGTCGATCCGGCCCGACGAGGTGGGGCTGGACGTGCGGGAGACGGTGGAGGACGTGGGCCGCACCCTGGCCTGCTACCACGCCGCCATCGGCGCACGGGTCTCCTGCCACGCCACCCTGGAGCGGTTGGCCGGCGCCACGAGGGTGCCGGTGCTGAACCTCCTCTCGGACCGCAGCCACCCGCTGCAGGCCCTGGCCGACCTCCTCACCCTGCGCCAGCGGCTGGGTACCCTGCGCGGCCGCCGCCTGGCGTGGGTCGGCGACTTCACCAACGTGGCCCGTTCGCTCACCCTGGGCGCCGCCGCCTGCGGCATGGTCGTGCGGGTGGCGGCTCCGCCCGGCTACGGTCCCGACCAGGCCGACCTGGAGCGGTTGGCCGGGCTGGGGGCCGACGTGGCGGTGACCGGGGAGCCGGGCGAGGCGGCGGCCGGCGCCGACGCGGTCGCCACCGACGTCTGGGTCTCCATGGGCCAGGAGGACCAGGCCGACGACCGCCGCCGGGCCCTTGGTCGCTACACGGTGGACCCGGCGCTGATGGCGCGGGCCACCCCGGCGGCCGGCTTCCTGCACTGCCTCCCCGCCCACCGGGGCGAGGAGGTTGCCGCCGAGGTCGTCGACGGGCCCCGGAGCCTGGTGTGGCAGGAGGCCGAGAACCGCATGCACGTCACCAGGGGGCTGCTGGCGTGGGTCTTCACGGAGGGGGCCCACCAATGAGCGGGGACGCCTCCCGGTTGGGCAAGCCCCAGCGCCAGCACCGCGTCGCCCTGCTGCTGGAGCAGCACCACGTGACCAGCCAGGGCCAGCTCGTCGAGCTGCTGGCCGAGTCGGGGGTGAGCGCGACCCAGGCCACGGTGTCGCGCGACCTGGAGGAGCTGGGAGCGGTGAAGGTGCGGGTCGCCGGCGGCGACAGCGTGTACGCGATCCCCGAGCTGGCCCACGAGCGGGCGGCGCCCGACGACCACCTGCGCCGGGTCCTCTCCGACTGGGTGGTCGACCTGGCGTCCTCGGGGAACCTGGTCGTCCTGCGCACCCCCCCCGGATCGGCCCACGTGGTGGGCTCCGCCCTCGATCGCGCCGGGGTCGGTGGCGTCCTCGGGACCGTCGCCGGGGACGACACCGTGCTGGTGGTGGCGGCCGAGGCCGGGGGAGGACGGGCGGTGGCCGAGCGCCTGGCCGCCGTGGCCGGGCTGGGCCGCCCGGAGGGCGACCGAGGCGACCGGGGCAGCGAGGAGCGGTGATGGCCAGACGAGCCGCGCTCGCCTACAGCGGCGGGCTGGACACCTCGGTGGCGGTCCGGTGGATGACCGAGGAGCTCGGGGTGGAGGTGGTGGCGGTGGTCGCCGACGTGGGCCAGGGGGGTGACCTGGGCGCGGTGCGGGAGCGGGCCCTGGCCGCGGGGGCGGCCGACGCCATGGTCGTCGACTGCCGTCGCCGCTTCGCCGAGGAGTTCGTGGCCCCCGCCCTCAAGGCCAACGCTCGCTACGAGGGCAAGTACCCGCTGGTGTCGTCGCTGTCGAGGCCCCTCATCGTCACCGAGCTGGTCGCCGCCGCCCGGGCCCACGGCGCCGATGCCATCGCCCACGGCTGCACTGGCAAGGGCAACGACCAGGTCCGCTTCGAGGTGTCGGCGGCGGCGCTGGCGCCCGACCTGGAGGTGCTGGCGCCGGTGCGGGGGTGGGGGTTGACCCGTGGCGACGCCATCGCCTACGCCGAGCGCCACGGCATCCCGGTGCCGGTGACCACGGCCAGCCCCTACTCGATCGACCAGAACCTGTGGGGCCGGACCATCGAGTGCGGCATCCTCGAGGATCCGTGGCAGCCGCCGCCCGAGGAGATCTTCGAGACCACCGTGCCCACCGCCACCGATCCGGCGGACCTGGTGATCGCGTTCGAGGCCGGGGTCCCCGTCGCCCTCGACGGCCGCCGGCTCCCGCTGGACGAGCTCATCGCCGAGGTCACGGCGGTGGTCGGCTCCTTCGGCTGGGGCCGGGTCGACATGCTCGAGAACCGGCGGGTGGGGATCAAGAGCCGGGAGATCTACGAGTGCCCCGGCTCCCTGGCCCTGCTGATGGCCCACGCCGACCTCGAGGACCTCACCCTGGAGCGGGACCTGGCCCACGAGAAGGCCCGCCTCGAGCCCCGCTACGCCGAGCTGGTGTACGACGGGCTGTGGTTCTCGCCCCTCAAGTCGGCGTTGGACGCCTTCGTGGCGGAGAGCCAGCGCCACGTCACCGGGGAGGTCAGGCTCCGCTGCGAGCTGCCGGGGCGCTGCATCGTGACCGGCCGGCGCAGCCCGGTCGGCCTGTACGAGCACGACCTGGCGACCTACGAGGCCGCCGACCGCTTCCGCCACGGCGACGCCGAGGGCTTCGTGCGGCTGTGGAGCCTTGGGGTTCGGACCTGGGCGGCGCGGCAGGGACCCCGGTCGGGAGGGGGGGCGCCGTGACCCTGTGGCAGGGGCGGTTCTCCCGTCCCCCCGCCGAGGAGCTGCTGGCCTTCACCGCCAGCCTCCCGGTGGACCGGCGCCTGGCCGCCGACGACCTGACCGGCTCCCGCGCCCACGTGCGGGCGCTGGCTCGGGCCGGACTGCTGGAGCAGGCCGAGGTCAGCGTGGTGACAAACGCCCTGGACGCGGTCGAGAACGAGCTGGTGGCGGGCACCTTCGTGTTCGCTCCCGGCGACGAGGACATCCACACCGCGGTCGAGCGCCGGGTGACCGAGCTGGCCGGAGCGGCTGGGGCCAAGCTCCACACCGGGCGCAGCCGCAACGACCAGGTGGCCACCGATCTGCGCCTGTGGTGCAAGCGGGAGCTGGTCGCGGTGGCCGGCGCGGTGGTGGACCTCCAGGAGGTCCTGCTGGAGCGGGCGGTGGGCGCCGGCCCCACCTACCTGCCCGGCTACACCCACCTCCAACGGGCCCAGCCCGTCCTCCTGGCCCACCACCTGATGGCTCACGGGTGGGCGCTGGCCCGAGACCTGGACCGCCTCCTCGACGCCCGCCGGCGCCTCGACGTCTCCCCGCTGGGCGCGGCGGCCCTGGCCGGCTCGGCGCTGGGCCTCGACCCCGACGCCACCGCCGCCGACCTCGGCTTCGCCCGGCGCTTCGAGAACAGCATGGATGCGGTGAGCGACCGCGACTTCGTGGCCGAGGCGGTCTTCGCCCTGGCCCTGCTCGGGGTGCACCTCTCCCGGGTGGGCGAGGAGGTCGTGCTGTGGTCCAGCCAGGAGTTCGGGTTCCTGAGCCTCCATGACGCCTACGCCACGGGGTCGTCGATGCTGCCCCAGAAGAAGAACCCCGACGTGGCCGAGCTGGTGCGGGGGCGGGCCGGCCGGCTGGTGGGCCACCTGACCGCCGTCCTCACCATGCTCAAGGGCCTGCCGCTCGCCTACAACCGTGACCTCCAGGAGGACAAGGTGCCCCTGTTCGACGCCGTCGACATCACCCGGGACGCCCTGGCCGCCCTGGCCGGGATGCTCGCCACCGCCACGTTCCGCCCGGAGCGGATGCGGGCCGCCGCCGACGCCCCGGCGACCGCCGCCGTCGACCTGGCCGAGCACCTGGTGGGCCGGGGGACGCCCTTCCGCCAGGCCCACGCCCTCGTCGCCGGCCTGGTGCGGGACGCCCTCGAGGGCGGTAGGGACCTGGTCGACCTGGTCAGGTCCCATCCCGACCTCGGCGCCGACGCGGTGGCGCTCCTGGAGCCCGGTGCCGCCGTGGCCCGGCGGTCGAGCCCGGGTGGGGCCGGCCCCCAGCCGGTGGCCGAGGAGCTGGCCCGGTTCCGGGACCGCATCGACGCCGACCGTGCCCGCCTGGACGCACTTCGGTGAGGACCACCGGGCGGCGGGGGGCAGGGCGGGGACCAGGGTGGGGGACAGGGGCCGCCGGGCACGTCCTGCCCCGGGACTTCTACCGGCGTGACCCCCGGGAGGTCGCGCCCGAGCTGCTCAACAAGGTGCTGGTCGCCGGCGCCCGTCAGGGTCGGATCGTCGAGACGGAGGCCTACTGCGGGGCGATCGACCCCGCCGCCCACAGCTACCGGGGCCGCACCGCTCGCAACTCGACCATGTTCGGCCCCCCCGGCCGGCTTTACGTGTACTTCAGCTACGGCATGCACTGGTGCGCCAACCCGGTGTGCGGGGAGCCGGGGGAGGGCGTGGCGGTGCTGGTGCGGGCGCTGAGCCCCCTGGCGGGGCTGGAGGCCATGGCCGCCGCCCGCCCCGCCGCCCGCCGCCCCCGGGATCTCTGCTCGGGACCGGGCCGCCTGTGCCAGGCCCTCGGGATCACCGGTGCCCACGACGGCGCCGACCTGGTCACCGGCGACGCCGACCTCCTACTGGTCGACGACGGGACGCCACCACCACCCGATCCTGCCGCCACTGCCAGGGTGGGGGTGGGTCGGGGAGCCGATCGGCGTTGGCGGTGGTACGTGGCCGGCGACCCCAACGTGTCCCGGCCGCGCCCCTCGCCAGCCGGCGTCAGCCCGGGGGCGCCGCCCCCGGGGTCGGCGGGACCCTGCCGGGCAGGCCGGTGACCATGGCCACGGTGCCCGGCTCCGCCGGCCTCCTGGCTGACCTGGAGGGTCGGGGCCTGGTACAGGACTGCACCGACCGCGCCGAGCTGTCTGCCCGCCTGGCCGCCGGCCCCATGACGCTCTACTGCGGCTTCGACCCCACCGCCGACAGCCTCCACGTCGGCCACCTGCTGGGGGTGGTCACCCTGCGCCGGTTCCAGCGGGCCGGGCACCGTCCCATCGCGGTGGTGGGAGGGGCGACCGGCATGGTCGGCGACCCGAGCGGCCGCTCCGACGAGCGCAGCCTGCTCGACCCCGACGTGGTCGCCGCCAACGTGGCCGCCATCCGGCGCCAGCTCGAGTCGCTCCTGGCGTCGGGCCCGGGGGAGCGGGCCACGGCCGTGGTCCTCGACAACGCCATGTGGACCGGTCGCCAGTCGCTGCTGGGCTTCCTGCGGGACGTGGGCAAGCACGTCACCGTGGGCCAGATGATGGCCAAGGAGCCGGTGCGAGCCCGCATGGCCGGCGCCACTGGCATCTCCTTCACCGAGTTCGCGTACATGCTGCTCCAGGCCAACGACTACCTGTGGCTCCACACCCACGAGGGCTGCGAGCTGCAGGTCGGCGGCTCGGACCAGTGGGGCAACATCACGGCCGGCACCGATCTGATCCGCCGCGTTGAGGGCGGCAAGGCGTTTGGCCTCGTCACGCCGCTCGTCTCGACCAGCGACGGCCGCAAGATGGGCAAGAGCGAGGCCGGTGCTGTCTGGCTGGATCGCGATCGGACCAGCCCGCTCGACTTCTACCAGTGGTGGGTCAACACGACCGACGACGACATTTCCCGCTTCCTGCGCATCTACACATTCCTGCCGGAAGAGCGGATCACCGATCTGACCTCGGTCGAAGGCGCAGCCCTGCGC
>JBOGHU010000092.1:0-8890 GCA_050742255.1 Acidimicrobiales bacterium | reverse complement strand
CAGCACCACGGCGGCGGCGGCCAGCCACGCCGAGGCGGCAGCCGCAGTGGGCTCCACCGCCCCGGCCGGCCCGAGCGCCGCCTGAGCGCCGGCGACCGCCGTCAGCGACGCCGTGTCCCAGCGCAGGGCCACGGCGGCGGCGGCGAGGGCGACGGCGGCGATGGAGGCCGGGCGGGGCGCCACCACCACCACCAGCACGGCCGCCAGGAGCAGGACGGGGCCGGTGGAGGAGAGGGCGAGGGCGGCGCCGGCGGCGGCGGCGATCAGCCGAAGGGCACCGAAGGCCGCGAGCGAGCCTGGCTCAGCACCACTGTCCGGGTCAGATGGTTCCACGAGCAGGCGGGGCAGACCTCCACGACGTGACAGGACAGCTCGCTGGAGCCGCTGGCGAGGCGGAGCAGCTCCTTCCTCGTCGTCACGCACCGCCCGCTCGGGGGCATGCCGGGGCCGAACACGTACGACACGAGCACGAGCTTCGCCTCTTGGCAGATCGGGCACTCTTCGCTCGACTCCTTTCCGACGTTGCGGGCCGCCCGGGCCAGCTCCGGATGGGCGTCACAGACCTCGTGGCGGCTGAGGCGCCCGCTGCGGAACTGTTTGATCACCAGCTGGCGGGCCAGGCGGTAGTCGATCTCGCCTGGCGGGCTCGGCGGCGACGCCCCCAGCCGGTCGGGTCGGAAGGCCACGCCCAGAAGGCTAGTCACCCCCGCTGGCCGGCGCGCCCGCCCCCCGTCGGGGCCTCGACAGGTTGCAGACGATATATCGTACCGATATATTCCGGGAGGTGATCGAGCTGGCCATCCTCGGCTGCCTCAAGGAGTCGACGCGCCATGGCTACGAGCTGAAGAAGCACCTGCGGGAGATCCTCGGCCCGCTCTCCCGGGTGTCCTTTGGCTCGCTGTACCCGGCTCTCGGCCGCCTGGAGCGGTCGGGAGCGGTGCGTGTGGTCGAGGCCGGCGGGATGTCCAGCCCGATCCCGATGACCGGCTCGCTCACCGGGGAGGCGGCGGCTTTCCGTCGTGCCCGTCTACGGGGGCCACGGGGACCTCGCAACCGCAAGGTGTACAGCATCACCCCTGCTGGCGAGGAGCGCCTGGTGGCGCTGCTCGCCGACCCGTCCGACGACGACCGCAGCTTCTCCCTCAAGCTGGCCTTCTGCCGTTGGAGCGACCCCGACGCCCGGGTGGCGCTGCTCGAGCGGCGCCGGGCGACCCTCGAGCAGCGCCTGGCCGAGACCCGTCGGGCGATAGAGGCTCGCCGTGCCCGCGTCGACCGCTACCTCCACTCGCTCATGGAGCACGACACCGACTCGACCCAGCGCGACATCGCCTGGCTGGACCACCTCATCGCCACAGAGAGGTCGTCACACCGCAACACGCGCGACGCCACGACCGGAGGACCCCGCCCATGACCACGACCCCACGACAGGTGAAGCTCGCCATCGCCGGTGTCGGCAACTGCGCCAGCTCCCTCCTGCAGGGCCTCGAGTACTACGGCCACGCCGACCCTGCCGAGGAGGTGCCCGGGCTCATGCACGTCGAGCTGGGCGGCTACCACCTCCGGGACATCGAGCTGGTCGCCGCCTTCGACGTGGACGCCGCCAAGGTCGGCCTCGACGCCGGCAAGGCCATCTTCGCCGGCCAGAACAACACCATCCGCTTCGCCGCCGTCGGCGAGCTGGGCGTGACGGTGCAGCGGGGGCCCACCCTCGACGGCTTGGGCACCTACTACCGTCAGAGCTGCGAGGAGAGCCCGGCGGCGCCGGCGGACGTGGCCGATGTCCTGCGTCGCTCGGGAGCCGAGGTGTGCGTCTCGTTCCTGCCGGTGGGCTCGGAGGTCGCCCAGCGCCACTACGCCCAGGCCTGCCTCGACGCCGGGGTGGGCTTCGTCAACGCCATCCCGGTGTTCATCGCCAGCGACCCGGAGTGGGCCCGGCGCTTCACCGAGGCAGGGCTGCCCATAGTGGGTGACGACGTCAAGAGCCAGGTGGGGGCCACCATCGTCCACCGCGTCCTGGCCCGCCTCTTCGAGGACCGGGGCCTGGTCCTCGACCGCACCTACCAGCTCAACGTGGGCGGCAACATGGACTTCAAGAACATGCTGGAGCGAGAGCGGCTGGAGTCCAAGCGGGTCTCCAAGACCCAGTCGGTCACCAGCCAGCTCCGGCACGGCATCGACGCCAACCACGTGCACATCGGGCCCTCCGACCACGTGAGCTGGCTCGACGACCGCAAGTGGGCGTACATCCGCCTCGAGGGGCGCAACTTCGGTGACGCTCCCCTCAACATCGAGCTCAAGCTGGAGGTCTGGGACTCGCCCAACTCCGCCGGCGTCGTCATCGACGCCCTCCGCTGCGTGAAGGTGGCCATGGACCGCGGCCTCGGGGGACCGCTCCTGGGCCCCTCCGCCTACTTCATGAAGTCCCCCCCCACCCAGCACCGCGACGACGTGGCCCGCCAGATGGTCGAGCGCTTCGTCGCCGGTCGCTGATCGCCAGTCACGAGGGCGCCGGGGTGAGGCCCCCGCGCCCGGACGCCCCGCTCATCCCTCCCCCTCGCACGGGGCCGCCTCGACCACCAGCGGCCGGTGGTCGCTCACCGACGACCGGGGCGCCGCCGTGGCGGTGAACGTGAGCCCGGCCCCGGCCACGTGGTCGATGCGGCGCACCGGGAACAGGGAGGGGAACGTGGGCGGGCCACCAGCCAGCCCCAACCCCGCCTCTCCCACCAACGGCGCCACCCGACAGGGCGCCAGGTTGAGGTCCCCCAGCAGGGCACGGGGGGCCGGGCGCGCCGCCAGGAGATCGAGCACCGCCGCCAGCTGCTCGGTCGCCTCGCGGGGGTCCACGCCCAGGTGGCAGACCGCCACCGACATCCGGTGCCCACCGACCACCGCCACCGCCACCACCGCGGCCCGGGCCTCGCCCCGGGACCGGCGAGGGAGGCCGGTCACCTCGACGTCCTCCAGCGACCCCCGGACCAGCAGGGCGTTGCCGTACCGGCCCCCGTCGGGGAAGGAGCACGCCGGGCCGAACGCGACCGCCATCCCCGCCGCCCGCCCGGCCTCGGCGGCCAGGTCGGCCCGGTGGGAGCGGGCCATGCCCGCGTCGACCTCTTGGAGCCCGAGCACGTCGGGCGCCAACCGGGCGCACTCCCGGCCCAGCTCGACCACGTCCACCCGGCCCCATGGCCCTCGACCGTGCTGGATGTTGAAGGTCACCAGGCGCACGGTGGTGTCGAGGCTCAGTCCCCGGCCCTCGCCGACCACCAGGCGTCGAGCCGGCGGCGAGCATCGTCCTGGCCGAGCGGGCCCTCCTCGAGGCGCAGCTCCAGGAGGAAGGCCAGCGCCTCTCCCACGGTCGGGCCGGGACCGATGCCGAGCTGCTCCATGACCTGGTGGCCGTCGAGGTCGGGCCGGATCCGGCCCAGCTCCTCGGCCGCCGCCAGCTCCTCGATGCGGGCCTCCAGCTCGTCCATGCGCCGGGCCAGCGCCGCCGCCCTGCGGGGGTTGCGGGTCGTGCAGTCGCAGCGCGTCAGCTCGTTGAGCTCGGCCAGCCACCCTCCGGCGTCACGGACGTAGCGGCGCACGGCGCTGTCGGTCCAGCCCATCTTGTAGGTGTGGAACCGCAGGTGGAGCTCGACCAGGTGGCCGACCGCCTCGATGTCGGCAGCGGAGTAGCGCAGCGCCTGCATGCGCTCGCGGGTCAGCCGGGCGCCCACCACGTCGTGGTGGTGGAACGTGACCTTCCCGCCCGGCCCGAAGGACCGGGTCTTGGGCTTGCCCACGTCGTGGAAGAGGGCGGCCAGGCGGACGAGGCGCTCGGGCCGCGTCTTGTCGACCACGGCGATGGTGTGGGCCAGGACGTCCTTGTGGCGGTGGACGGGGTCCTGCTCCAGGGCCAGGGCGACCAGCTCCGGCACGACCTCACCCGCGACTCCGGTGTCGACCAGGAACCACAGGCCGGCGGCGGGGCGGTCCACGACCAGGAGGCGGTCCAGCTCGTCGCGCACCCGCTCGGCCGAGACGATCTCCAGACGGTCGTGGAGCCTCCGGGTGGCCGCCACCAGCTCGGGGTCGGGCTCGAGCCGGTACCCGGCGATGAAGCGGGCCGCCCGCAGCATGCGGAGCGGATCGTCGGTGAAGGACGTCTCGGGAGCCAGGGGCGTGCGCAGGCGGTGGGCGGCCAGGTCGGCAGCCCCGTCGAAGGGGTCGACCAGCAGGGGGTCGGGAAGGGACAGCGCCATGGCGTTGACGGTGAAGTCCCGGCGGGACAGGTCGGGCTCCACCGCGTCGGCGAAGCGGACGTCGGGCTTCCGGGAGTCAGGCGAGTAGGAGTCGGCCCGGTGCGTGGTGATCTCGAAGCGCCGCCCCTCCCGGCGGCAACCCACCGTCCCGAACCCCTTGCCCTGGAGCCACACGGCGTCCGCCCAGGGGCGGACCACGGCCTCGATCTCGTCGGGGCGGGCATCGGTGGTCAGGTCGAAGTCGATCGCCGCCAGGTCCCGTCCCAGAAGGAGGTCCCGGACCGTCCCCCCCACCAGGTACAGCCGCCGGCCCGCCGACCCGAAGCGCTCGGCCAGGGGGCGGACCTCGTCCAGCACCGCGCCCAGCCGCTCGGGGACCATCCGGCCAGGGTACCGGCCGGCACCAGCCCACCTCCCCCGGTCGATAGCCTTCCCCCGTGCGCGGGCTGGAGGCCGTGGGGGCGGGTCGGTACCGGGACCGGCTCCGCTTCCGACCCTGGCGCGGCGATGCCGATGTGGCCCACCTGACCGCGGTGCCCGGCGCGCCCGGCCCCGCCCCCGAGACCGTCAGGCGTTGCTGCCGCACCCTGGCCGAGCGGGGCTTCATCACGGCCGTCACCGACCCTCTCGACGTCGTGGAGCGACAGGGCTTCCTCGACGCCGGCTTCACGGTGCGGGAGGAGCTCCACGTCCTCGTCCACGACCTGGCGACGATCCCCGACCCCCCGGCGGTGATGACCCGACGGGGCGCCCGGCGGGACCGCCGGGCTGCGCTGGCGGTCGACGCCCTCGCCTTCTCCGCGTTCTGGCGCCTGGACGAGCTGGGGTTCGCCACCGCCCTCACCTCCACCCCCGCCGCCCGGTTCCGGGTGGCCACCCCGACCCGGGTCGTCGCCTACGCCATCTCCGGGCGGGCCGGGCGACGCGGGTACCTCCAGCGCCTCGCCGTCGACCCCGCCCTGTCGGGGCGCGGCGTGGGACGGGCGCTGGTGATCGACGCCCTGCGGTGGATGCGACGGCACGGCACGGAGCGAGCCATGGTGAACACCCAGCTCGCCAACGAGCGAGCGCTCCGCCTCTACCGTGGCGTCGGGTTCCGGCTCCACCCCGCTCGCCTGGCGGTCCTCACCAGTCGTCTCGATGACCGCCAGCGGGCCCGGTGAGCCGGCGCCGCCGGCCCGGCGCCGGACCTGCTCGGCTCTTGGCCCTGGTGGTGGGCGTGAGCGGGTTGGTCGGAGCGGCGGGGCCCGGTGCCCTCGCCGGTGTCCAGGCGCCCCAGCTGGCGCCGGCCGGTCGGATATCGCTGGCCTCGCAGTCCCCCTGGGTGCCCCCGGGCGGCACCTTCGACCTCCGCCTCGACGTGGCCGAGGTCCGCCGGCCCGAGAACCTCGAGGTGGCGGTCACGGTCCGCCAGGCGATCAGGTCCCGCTCCCAGTTCCAGCGCACCCTGGAGGGCCGGTTGCTGGGAGACGCCGTCTTCGAGACGACGACACCGCTCACCACCCTGGTCTTCGACCCGGGCGGCGCCGTGTCGATGTCCCTGCCCCTGTACCGGCCCGACGCCCCCCCCGAGCCCGCCAGCCTTCCCCGCCTCGGCCCGGGCGTGTACCCGGTGGAGGTGGGGCTCCGCCTCCGCCAGGGCCCCAGGGTCGACGGCTTTGTCACCCACCTGGTGCGCCTGCCCGACGACGGCGAGGCGACCCGCCTGGCCGTGGCCTGGGCCCAGCCCCTCGCCAGCCCGCCGGCGCTGGGGCCCGACGGACGGGTCGTCCTGGCCGAGCGGGAACGTGCCGACCTCGGCACCATCGGGTCGGCGCTGGCGGGCACCGACCTCCCCCTCACCGTCGTGCCCGGGCCCGAGACCCTCGACGCCCTGGCCGCCGCCGGGCCTGGGATCCTGGCCACCGTCGCCGGCGCCCTCGAGGGCCGCCAGGTGACCGCCGGGCCCTACGTCGACGTCGACCTCGACTCGCTCGTCGCCGCCGGGCTCGGCGCCGACATCGCCCTCCAGCGACGCCGGGGCATCGAGACCGTCGCCACCCTCCTCGGCGTCCCCCCCGATCCCACGACCCTCTCCACCGACGGGGACCTCGACCACGCCACGCTGGGCCGGCTGCGGGCCCTGGGCGTCCGGCGCCTGATCCTGCCCGAGCCGGAGCTGGCGCCGCTCGACCGGCGCCTCACCCTGACCGGGCCCTTCGCCCTCGAGAGCCCGGCCGGACGGGTCGAGGCCCTCGCCGTCGACGAGGGGTTGACCGCCCACTTCCGCAACGGCGACGATCCCGTGCTGGCCGCCCACCAGCTCCTCGCCGACCTGGCCGTGCTGTTCTACGACGCGCCCGGCCGCTCGACCCGGGGGGTGGTCGTGCGCCCGCCCCCCGGCTGGCAGCCCTCGGCCACCTTCCTCAACGTGGTCCTGCCCGCCCTGGCCGCCAGCCCCCTCCTCGACCCCATGACCGCCGACCAGCTCTTCGAGCGGGTGGTGGTGGAGGAGGAGCGGGGCGACCCCTTGGTCCGCCGCCTCACCGACGGCTCCCGGTCCGACCCGGGCATCTCCCGGCGCCAGCTCGACGAGGCCAGGGCCTCCCTGCGCAGCTTCGCCACCATGGTCGACCCCGAGCTGGCCCAGCTCGACCTGCTCGAGAGGCTGCTGTTGGTGGCCGAGGCGGGCACCCTCGACTCCGGCCGTCGTCGAAGCTACCTCGACGGGCTGGGGGCCCTCGTCGGCCAGTGGCTGGCCAACGTCGAGGTGGTCGCCAAGGGCAGCTACCGGCTGACCGCACGGGAGGGGACGATCCCCCTCACCCTGGTCAACCGCAACCCCTTCCCGGTGACGATCTTGCTCACGCTGCAGAGCGACAAGCTCGAGCTCCTCGACGGCCAGCCGACGTCGACGGGTCGCCAGGCCCTCCGGCGCACGCTGCACCAGGAGAACACGGCATTGACGGTCCGGGTGCGGGCCCGCACGTCGGGCGCCTTCCCCCTCCGCATCACCGCCTCCTCCCCCGACGGCAACCTCCAGGTGGGCACCGGCCGGCTGACCGTCCGCTCCATCGCCGCCTCGGGCGTGGGCATCGTGCTCTCGGTGGGGGCCCTGGCGTTCCTCCTCTGGTGGTGGGCCCGACACCGGCGCACGCTCCGGCGCGACCGACGGCTGGTGGCCCGCACCAGCCCATGAGACCGGCCCCGACCACACCCTCCTCCCGGCGCTCGTCGGCGACGGTGGCGGCTGGCATCCTCCTCAGCCGACTGGCCGGGCTGCTGCGAGAGCGCGTGATCGCCTCGGTGCTGGGCGTTGGTGTGGCCGTCGACGCCTTCCGGACCGCGGCGCGGATCCCCAACCTGCTCCAGAACCTGCTGGGCGAGGGGGTGCTGTCGGCGTCGTTCATCCCCGTCTACGCCCGCCTCCTCGACGAGGGGAGAGAGGACGAGGCCGGTCGGGTGGCCGGCGCCGTGGCCGGCCTGCTCGCCGCCGTCGCCGGGCTCCTGGTGGGCGTGGGCGTGGTGCTGGCCGATCCGCTCACCGCCCTGCTGGCACCCGGCTTCACCGGCGAACGACGGGACCTGACCGTCACCCTGGTCCGGATCCTCACGCCAGGGGTGGGCGTGCTGGTGCTGTCGGCGTGGTGCCTCGGGGTCCTCAACAGCCATCGGCGCTTCTTCCTCTCCTACGTGGCCCCCGTGCTGTGGAACGCGGCCCAGATCGCGGTGCTGGTGGCCCTCGGCATGCGCGACCTCGCCCAATCCTCGGTGGCGGTGGGTCTGGCGTGGGGCGCCTTCGCCGGCGGTGTCCTCCAGCTGGCCGTGCAGCTCCCCGCGGTGCGGGCCGTCGCCCGCCCCCTCCGCCTCAGCCTGCGCACCGACCTGCCGGGGGTGCGGACGGTCGTGCGCCGGTTCGGCCCTGCCGTCGCCGGCCGGGGCGCGGTGCAGCTCTCCGCCTACGTGGACGTGGTCCTGGCCAGCCTGCTGGCCGTGGGCGCGGTCTCCGCCCTCGGCTACGCACTGGTGTTCTACCTGCTGCCCGTCAGCCTGTTCGGCATGAGCGTGGCCGCCGCTGAGCTGCCCGAGCTGAGCCGGATCGGCGCCGCCGGTGGTGAGAGCCTGGGTCGGTGGCAGGCCCGCCTGGACCAGGGCCTGTCCCGGGTCGCCTTCTTCGTGGCGGGCGTCGTCGTCGCCTACCTGGTGCTGGGCGACCTGGTGGTGGCCACCCTCCTGCAGTCGGGGCGCTTCGGGGCCGACGAGACCCGCCTGGTGTGGTACACGCTCGCCGCCTTCACCACCGGCCTGCTGGCCACCACCGCCAGCCGCCTGCTCCAGAGCACCCTCTACGCCCTGGGCGACACCCGGTCCCCGGCCGTGGTGGCCACGGCCCGGGTGGCGCTGACCGCGGTGGCCGGCTGGGTGCTGATGCTCCAGTTCGACCGGATCCTCCTCGCCGGGGCCGGCCTCGGGGGCGTGACGGTCGAGGGCCTGCCGGCGCCCCTCGTGCCGCTCCCCGCCGCGGTGCGGGCCGATCCCGGTGCCGCCCTCCGCCTCGGCGCGGTCGGGCTGGCCCTCGCCTCCGGCCTGGCGGCGTGGCTCGAGCTGGCCCTGCTGCGACGGCAGGTCCGCCGCCGCCTCGCCTCCCCCCCCGACGGGGGGCCTGG
>JBOGHU010000091.1:0-5119 GCA_050742255.1 Acidimicrobiales bacterium | reverse complement strand
CCCGGGCCGACGGCGGGGTGGGGGCCGGCTGAGCATGGTACCGGCCCGCACCCTGGTGGCCTGGTGCCCGGACTGGCCGGTGGTGGCGGCCGGAGCGGGGGGCGACCAGGCGGTGGCGGTGGTGGCCGGCGCGGCGGTGGTGGCGTGCTCGGCCGCAGCTCGGGCCGCCGGGGTGCGCCCCGGCCTGCGCCGGGGGGACGCCCAGGCCCACTGCCCCGGGCTCACCGTCGTCCCCACCGATCCCGGCCGGGACACCCGGGCCTTCGAGGCGGTGGCCGCCGCGGTCGAGGCGCTCACCCCCTCCCTGGAGGTGGTCGGCCCCGGCACCCTCGCCCTCCCCACCCGGGGCCCGTCCCGCCGCCTCGGCGGTGATCACGCCCTCGCCGCCCAGATCGCCACCGTCGTGGGCGCCGTCCTCGAAGGACGGGGCCGGTGCCAGGTGGGCGTGGCCGACGGCCTCTTCCCCGCCCTCCTGGCCGCCCGGCAGGAGGCGGTGGTCCCCCCCGGGGGTGGCGCCGCCTTCCTCGCTCCCCTCCCGGTGGCGGCCCTCCGGGTCGGCCTGGGGGCGGAGGACGGGTCAGCCGAGGAGGTGGGGCTCCTGCCGCGGCTGGGCCTGCGCACCCTGGGGGAGGTGGCGGCTATCCCCACACCCACCCTGGTGGGCCGCTTCGGGATGAGGGGGCTGGCCATCTCCCGCCTGGCCCGCGGCCTCGACGTGCGCCCCCTGCTGCTCCGCCCCCCGGCACCCGACCTGGCGGTGGCCACCGAGCTCGACCCCCCGGCCCAGGGGGTGGAGGCCGCCGCCTTCGCCGCCCGGGCCCTCGCCACCGAGCTGGCCAGCCGCCTGGCCGACCGGGGGCTGTCCTGCGCCCGGGTGAGCATCGAGGCCGAGACCGCCACCGGTGAGACCCTGGTCCGGCGGTGGCGCCACGACGGGACCCTGGGGCCGGGCGCCCTGGCCGACCGGGTCCGCTGGCAGCTGGACGGCTTCCTCACCGGCACCGCCGGGGTGGCCCGACCTCGGAGCGGCCTCGTCGCCCTGCGCCTGGTGCCCGACGAGGTGGTGGCCGGCGGTCACCAGCTGGGGCTCTGGGGTGAGGTGGCGGCGACCGACCGGCGGGCGGCCCGGGGCCTGGCCCGGCTCCAGGGGCTGCTCGGACCCGAGGAGGTGCTGGTCCCGACGCGGCGAGGGGGACGGGGACCGGGCGAGCAGGTGGCTCTGGTCCCCGCGCCCACGGGCGGGTCCCACCGCCCAGAACACAGCCCAGAACCCAAGGGCCCGGGTGGCGGCGGCACGTCCACCGGGGCAAGCGGTCTCGGCGGTGGTGGTGGGAGCGGCGATCCGCCGTGGCCGGGCCGTCTGCCGCCACCGTCGCCGACGGTGGTCCATGCCCGCCCTCCGGAGGCCGAGGTGCTCGACGCCGACGGTGGGCCGGTGGGGGTCAGCGGCCGGGGCCTGGTCACCGCCGCCCCCAGGGCGGTGTCTGTGGGGGGCGGGCCATCGGGCGAGGTGGTGGCCTGGGCCGGGCCGTGGCCGGTCGACGAGCGGTGGTGGGACCCCGCCACCCACCGTCGCCGGGCCCGCATCCAGGTGGTCACCGCCACCGGCGCCCACCTCCTCGCCCTGGAGGGCCGGCGCTGGCGGGCCGAGGCCACCTACGACTGACTTCGAGGGCGACGACGCCCTGGCCGAGCTGGTCCGCCTGGGCCTCGTCCACCCCCATGACGGCCGCCTGGCCTGCGTCTCCATCCCCGAGGGCCAAGCGCCGCCTCGACCCGGCCTGGGACAGATACTTCGACCACCGCGACCGGGGTTGAGGACCTCCCTCCCCCGTCGGGCACTCTCTAGGATTGGGCCGGCCGACGTCGTCGCGGCCGACCATCCCACCAGCGTCAGTCCAGGGGGCAGAGCCATGAAGGTCGAGAGCATCCTCAAGTCGAAGGGCCGGACGGTGGAGACCATCGCTCCCGATGCCTCCATCCCCCTGGTCGTCCACCGACTGACGACGTTGGGGATCGGCGCCCTCGTCGTGTCCCGCGACGGCCAACGGCTGGAGGGCATCGTCTCCGAGCGCGACATCGTGCGGGGGCTGGCCAGGCACGGGTCGCGGCTGATGGAGCTGCGGGCTGCCGACATCATGTCCAAGCAGGTGCGGGCCTGTGAACCCGACGACACGATCACCCACGTGATGGCGGAGATGACACGATCCCGCAACCGCCACCTCCCCGTCCTGGAGGAGGGAAGGCTGTGCGGCGTCGTCAGCATCGGCGACGTGGTCAAGAACCGCCTCGAAGAGCTGGAGATGGAGGCCACCGTGCTGAGGGACGCCTACCGCGCCGGGCGCTGACCGGCGGACGAGGTCGGTGCCGGAACACCCATAAGTACTCCCTTGCGCCCCGTTACGTGTTGTGGAAGGATCTTCGGACCGGTTGAGCAGCGAGCCGAGCCCCGGGTCTGTGGCCAGGCGCGTTGTGCGATGCCGTAGGGCACCTCGGCCGCCGGTCACCCCCGGGTTCTTCGTAGCCGTCGACATGGGGGTCACGGGTGTGATGAGGACGCTACGCCGACCACGAAGCCTCACCGATCGACTCTGCGCCCGAGCCGTCGCTCTGGCCATCCACCCCGCTGGCGACCGCGTCGGGGCGGCGAGGGTGCTGGCCCGAGCGGCAGCCGCCGACCCGGCGGCGCTGAAGCGGGCGCTGCAGAGGATCGAACTTCGACGTCGCCACCACGCGCCTGCGTTCACCGAGGAGGCCGCGGCCACGCTGCGACTGGCCCTCGCCGTCGCCACCTCCGACAAGACGGCGGCCCTGGGCGTGCCCAATGGCCGCCCCGTACCGGCCCCACCGCACCGGAGCCGGCCAGAGGCAGTCGCAGCCCGGTGAGGCCGGTGAGACCGGGCTGACCGCAGGGGCGGCCCGGGGCGGAGAGACCAGGCTCGGCGACCAGGCAGCTCGAACACCTGTTCGCTACACTGGCCGTCCCCATGGGCTGGCGCAACCCCCCCATCCCCTGGCCCGAGCTGGAGCGGCGACTCTCCGCCGGGCGCCCCCGACCGGCGCCCCACGGCGCTGACGGCGCCGACGTCCCGGCGTGGTCCCGCCGCCGGCGCCCGCCCTACCAGGCCCAGGCCGACCTCTCCGCCCCCCGTCCCCGGGGCGGTGCCCCCGTCCCCTACGCCGAGCTGCACTGCCACTCCAACTTCAGCTTCCTCGACGGCGCCTCCCACCCCGAGGAGCTGGCCGAGGAGGCCGCCCGCCTGGGCCTCGCCGCCCTGGCCCTCACCGACCACGGCGGCGTGTACGGCGTGGTGCGCTTCGCCGAGGCCGCCGCCCAGGTGGGCGTGCCCACCGTGTTCGGGGCCGAGCTCACCCTCTCCCCCGACGGGCGGCCCCGGGCTGGGGTGATCGACCCCGAGGGCCACCACCTGGTGGTGCTGGCCGGGGACCCCGAGGGCTACGCCCGCCTGTGCCGGGCCATCACCGCCGCCCAGCTGGCCGGAGGGGAGAAGGGGCGGCCCCGGGCCGACCTGGCCGACCTGGCCGGTGCCCACGGCGGCCACTGGCAGGTCCTCACCGGCTGCCGCAAGGGAGCGGTGACCGCCGCCCTGGGTGCCCACGGGCCTGCCGCCGCCGCCCGGGAGCTCCACCTCCTGGTCGAGGCGTTCGGTCGGGACCGGGTGGCGGTGGAGCTGTGGGACCACGGCGACCCCCTCGACTCGGCCCGCAACGACGCCCTGGCCGCCCTGGGGGTGCGGGCCGGGGTCGACGTGGTTGCCACCAACAACGTGCACTACGCCCGGCCCGCCCGCCGCCGCCTGGCCGCCGCCCTGGGTGCGGTGCGAGCCCGGCGCAGCCTGGACCAGGTCGAGGGGTGGCTCCCCGCCGGTGGCGCCGCCTGCCTGCGCTCGGGCGCCGAGCAGGCCCGCCGCCTGGCCCGCTACCCCGGGGTGGTGGCCCGGGCCGCCGAGCTGGGCGCCGAGTGCGCCTTCGACCTGGCCCTGGTCGCCCCTCGCCTCCCCGACTTCCCCGTCCCCCCTGGCCACGACGAGATGAGCTGGCTGACCGCCCTCACCACGGGGGGAGCCGAGCGACGCTACGGGCCCCGGGGGGCCGAGCGGGTGGCGGGGGCGTGGGCCCAGATCGACCACGAGCTGGCTGTGATCGAGACGCTGGGGTTCGCGGGCTACTTCCTCGTGGTCTGGGACATCGTCGAATGCTGCCGGCGCCTCGACATCTACTGCCAGGGCCGTGGATCGGCCGCCAACTCGGCGGTCTGCTACTCCCTCGGCATCACCAACGTCGACGCCGTGGGCCTGGGCCTGCTCTTCGAGCGCTTCCTCTCCCCCGAGCGCGACGGCCCCCCCGACATCGACCTCGACATCGAGGCCGACCGCCGGGAGGAGGTCATCGCCTACGTCTACCGCCGCTACGGGCGGGAGCGTGCCGCCCAGGTGGCCAACGTCATCACCTACCGGGCCCGCTCAGCGGTGCGGGACATGGGCCGGGCCCTGGGGCACAGCCCCGCCCCGGTGCTGGCCCTGGCCGCCGAGGTGGAGGGCTTCCCCCGTCACCTGGGCATCCACTCGGGGGGCATGGTCATCTGCGACCGGCCGGTGGCCGAGGTGTGCCCGGTGGAGTGGGGGCGCATGCCCGGGCGCAGCGTCCTGCAGTGGGACAAGGACGACTGCGCGGCGGTGGGGCTGGTGAAGTTCGACCTGCTGGGCCTGGGCATGCTGTCGGCCCTGCACCGCTGCGTCGACCTGGTCCGCCACCACCACGGCACCGCGGTCGACCTGGCCACCCTGCCCCAGGACCCGGCGGTCTACGAGATGCTGGCCCACGGCGACTCCGTGGGGGTGTTCCAGGTCGAGAGCCGGGCCCAGATGGCCACCCTCCCCCGCCTCCGGCCCCGCCGCTTCTCCGACCTGGTGGTGCAGGTGGCCCTGATCCGCCCCGGGCCCATCCAGGGCGGCTCGGTCCACCCCTACCTGCGCCGGCGCAACGGCACCGAGGCGGTCACCTACCTCCACCCCCTGCTTGAGCGGTCGCTGGCCAAGACCCTCGGCGTGCCCCTGTTCCAGGAGCAGCTCATGCAGATGGCCATCGACGTGGCCGG
>JBOGHU010000090.1:0-4826 GCA_050742255.1 Acidimicrobiales bacterium | reverse complement strand
GGCAGAAGGCGGCCGAGCACCGCCGCCGGGCCCGACCCCGGGCCGACGACCAGGCGCCCTCCCCCGGGGACGAGGCGCCCCCGCCCGGGCCCGAGCCCGGCGCCCCGACCGCCACCGACAGCGAGACCGCCACCGACAGCGAGGACAGCGAGGACACCGAGGAAGGACGGCAGTAGATGGGCCAGAAGGTCAACCCCTACGGGTTCCGGCTGGGCGTGATCACCGACTGGAAGTCACGGTGGTTCACCAACGAGCACTACACCGACTACCTGATCGAGGACTGGCGCATCCGTGACTACCTGATGAGCCAGCTCCCCCACGCCGCCATCAGCCGGGTGGAGGTCGAGCGGACCCGGGACCGCCTGCGCGTCGACGTGCACACCGCCCGCCCCGGCATCGTCATCGGCCGGCGGGGCAGCGAGGCCGACCGGCTGCGGGCGGGCCTGACCAAGATCACCGGGAACGCCAAGGTCCAGCTCAACATCCAGGAGATCAAGCAGCCCGAGCTCGACGCCGTCCTGATCGCCCAGGGCGTCGCCGACCAGCTGGCCGGCAGGATCAACTTCCGGCGAGCCATGAAGCGGGCCGTGCAGAACGCCCAGAAGGCAGGGGTGCCGGGCATCCGGGTCCAGTGCTCGGGGAGGCTCAACGGCGCCGAGATGAGCCGGACCGAGTGGTACCGGGAGGGCCGGGTGCCCCTTCACACCCTGAGGGCCGACATCGACTACGGCTTCCGGGAGGCCCGCACGACCTACGGGCGCATCGGGGTAAAGGTGTGGATCTACAAGGGGGACATCCTCCCCTACAAGACCTCCGGCGAGGACAAGGCCACCCGTGAGGCGGCCATGGCGGTGGGGGAGACCTCGGGCGCGCCCCGGCCGCGAAAGGTCGTCTCCGCCGGCGGGGGGCGCCGCCGGGCGGAGGTGCGGCCCACCGACGGCCGGGCCGGGCAGATCCCGCCCGAGGAGCTCACCGAGGCCGAGCCGATCATCAAGGAGGCCGACCCCGAGCTGGAGCGACTGCTGGCCGAGGAGGAGGAGATCGAGCGCCTCACCCGCGACCACCACGAGACCCCTCACTTCCGGCCCGAGGACTAGGCGGCAGCCATGCTGATGCCGAAGAAGGTCAAGCACCGCAAGCAGCACCGGGGACGTACCCGGGGGCCGGCCACCGGCGGCACCCGGGTCAGCTTCGGGGAGTACGGGATCCAGGCCCTCGAGCCGGGGTGGGTCACCGCTCGCCAGATCGAGGCGGCCCGGATCGCCATGACCCGCCACGTGAAGCGGGGCGGGAAGGTGTGGATCAACATCTTCCCCGACAAGCCCGTCACCGAGAAGCCGGCCGAGACGCGCATGGGCTCGGGGAAGGGGAGCCCCGAGCGCTGGGTGGCGGTGGTCAAGCCGGGACGGGTCATGTTCGAGCTGGCGGGGGTTGACGAGGAGCTGGCTCGGGGAGCCATGGAGCGGGCTATCCAGAAGCTGCCGATCAGGGCCCGGTTCGTGACCCGTGCCGGGGCGGAGGAGGTGTGAGCGTGGCGACCGGGGAGGAGCTGCGGGGGCTCGCCGACGACGAGCTGCTGACCAGGCTGGGCGAGACCAGGGAGGAGCTGTTCAACCTGCGCTTCCAGCACGTGACCGGCCAGCTCGACAACACCGCCCGGCTGGCGCAGGTGCGCCGGGACGTCGCCCGCCTCCACACCGTGCTGCGCCAGCGCGAGATCGCCGCCGCCGAGGCGGTGGCCCAGGGTGGGACCGGCCCGATCGGGGGGGAGGGCGACCGTGGCTGAGGTGAGCCCGGCCACGCCGGGGGCCCGGGGTCGAGCCAACCGCCGCAAGGTCCGCGAGGGCGTGGTGCGGTCGGCGGCCATGGACAAGACCATCGTGGTGAACGTGGTCGATCGGGTGCGGCACCGCCGCTACGACAAGACCGTGCAGCGCACCCACACCCTCTACGCCCACGACGAGGAGAGCGACGCCCGTCCCGGCGACCGGGTGCGGGTCCAGGAGACGCGGCCGCTGTCGAAGCGGAAGCGGTGGCGCCTGGTCGAGGTGCTGGAGCGAGCCAGGTGAGGGCGTGTCGGTCCCCACGGGGGCGAGCGTCGTGATCCAGCAGGAGTCCCGCCTGCGGGTGGCCGACAACTCCGGCGCCAAGGAGGTCCTGTGCATCAAGGTGCTCGGGGGCTCCAAGCGGCGCTACGCGTCCATCGGCGACGTCTTCGTGGCGACCGTCAAGGACGCCATCCCCGGTGCCGCGGTCAAGCGCGGGGACGTCGTGCGGTGCGTGGTGGTGAGGGTGAAGAAGGAGAAGCGCCGTCCCGACGGGTCCTACATCCGCTTCGACGAGAACGCCGCCGTGCTCATCAACGAGCAGCAGCAGCCCCGCGGCACCCGCATCTTCGGACCGGTGGGCCGGGAGCTGCGCGACAAGCGCTTCATGCGCATCGTGTCCCTCGCCCCCGAGGTGCTGTGATGAAGATCAGGACCGGCGACCGGGTCCGCGTCCTCTCCGGCAAGGACCGGGGGAAGGAGGGGACGGTGATGCGGGCCCTGCCCGCCCAGGGCAAGGTCATCGTCGAGGGCGTCAACCGCGCCAAGAAGCACCAGCGCCCCACCCGGATGACCATGCAGGGGGGGATCATCGACAAGGACATGCCCGTCCACGTCTCCAACGTCGCCCTGCTGTGCTCGTCGTGCGGGCCGACCCGGGTGGGGTACCGGGTCGGCGACGACGGCGAGAAGGTCCGGATCTGCCGCAAGTGCGGCGGTGAGCTGTGATGGCCGTCCCCGGCCCGGCGTCGACGACGGGCCCGGCCCGCCCCCGCCTCCGGCGCCGCTACGAGGAGGAGCTCCGGGAGCGTCTCAAGGCCCAGCTGGGCCTGGGCAACCTCATGGAGGTACCCCGCTTCGAGAAGGTCGTCGTCAACATGGGCGTGGGCGCGGCGGCGGCCCAGCCCTCCCTGCTGGAGGGGGCGGTGCGCGACCTCACCCAGATCAGCGGCCAGAAGCCCCTGGTCACCCGGGCCCGGAAGTCGATCGCCGGGTTCAAGCTCCGCCAGGGCAACCCCATCGGCGCCAAGGTCACCCTCCGCGGTGATCGCATGTGGGAGTTCCTCGACCGCCTGATCTCCCTCGCCATCCCCCGCATCCGAGACTTCCGGGGCCTGTCACCGGACAGCTTCGACGGGCGGGGCAACTACACCTTCGGGGTGGGCGAGCAGCTCATCTTCCTCGAGATCGACTACGACAAGGTCGACGCCCCCCGAGGCATGGACATCACCATCGTCACCACCGCCCGATCCGACGCCGCCGGCCGAGCCCTGCTCGAGGCCTTCGGCTTCCCGTTCCGCCGCCCGCGCTGAGGAGGCCCATGGCCAAGAAGGCACTGATCGAGAAGCAGAGGCGCAAGCCCAAGTTCCGGGTCCGGGCCTACACCCGCTGCCGGCGCTGCGGCCGCCCCCGGGGGGTGTTCCGCCAGTTCGGGCTGTGCCGCATCTGCCTGCGGGAGATGGTCCACGCCGGCGAGGTGCCAGGCGTGAGCAAGGCCAGCTGGTGAGGCGGGGCCGGCCCGCCTGCCCGACCGGAGGAGGAGCCCGAGGATGACCATGACCGACCCCATCGCCGACATGCTCACCCGGCTGCGCAACGGCAACATGGCGCTCCACGAGCAGGTGAGCATGCCCTCCTCCACCCTCAAGGAGGCGCTGGCGCAGATCCTGGCGCGGGAGGGCTACATCGAGGGCTACGAGGTGGGCCCGGCCACGGGGCGACCGGGTCAGGTCCTGACGGTGACCATGAAGTACTCGCCCGACCGGGTGCGGACCATCTCCGGCCTGCGTCGGGTCTCCAAGCCCGGCCTGCGCGTCTACCGCAAGGCGGACCGACTCCCCCGGGTGCTGGGTGGTCTCGGCGTGGCCGTGCTGTCGACCAGCAGCGGGCTGATGACCGACCGAGAGGCGCGCCAGCACCGCGTCGGCGGGGAGATCCTGTGCTACGTGTGGTGAGGCGCCGAAGGAGGTGGCGACCGTGAGCCGAGTGGGACGGGCGCCGATCGCGGTGCCCGAGGGCGTCGAGGTCACCATCGCCGACCGGCGGGTGGAGGTGCGGGGCCCCAGAGGGGCCCTGGCGCGGACCGTCCCCGAGCCGATCACCGTGCGCCGGGACGGGGACCGCCTCCTCGTCGAGCGGCCCGACGACCAGCGCACCAACCGCGCCCTGCACGGCCTGGTCCGGGCGTTGGTGGCCAACATGGTGACCGGCGTGAGCGCCGGGTTCACCAAGGAGCTGGAGATAGTCGGGGTGGGCTATCGGGCCGCCGCCGCCGGGCCCACCCGGCTCGACCTGGCCCTGGGCTTCAGCCACCCGGTCGCCGTCGACGCCCCCGAGGGCGTGACCTTCCGGGTGCCGGTGCCCACCCGGGTCGTGGTCGAGGGCATCGACAAGGAGGTGGTGGGCCAGGTTGCCGCCAGCATCCGCCAGATCCGCAAGCCCGAGCCCTACAAGGGCAAGGGCGTTCGGTACGCTGGCGAGCGGGTGGCGCGCAAGGCGGGGAAGGCAGCCAAGTAGCCGTCCCCAGACGGCACAGTCTCGGTGAGGACGATCGACACGTGACCAAGACGACCAGTACCAGGCAGAGAGCCCGCCAGCACCGCCACCGCCGGGTGCGCAAGCAGGTCCGGGGGACCCCCGAACGGCCCCGCCTCTCGGTGTACCGCTCCAACCGCCACACCGTTGCCCAGGTCATCGACGACCGGGCCGGGGCCACGGTGGTGGCCGCCTCCACCCTCGAGGCGGCGGCTCCCCCCGCCAGCGGCGGGGACGGCTCGGCGG
>JBOGHU010000089.1:0-2135 GCA_050742255.1 Acidimicrobiales bacterium | reverse complement strand
GCCCACCGGGGCCGGACCGGCCCGGGCCCGGTAGCCGGGGACATCGACCAGCGGCGGGCGCTCGGCGCCGCCGACCCACACCGGCGCCCGGCCCGGGGCCGCCAGCACCGTGGAGGGGCCGCCCCGGCCCGGGGCGGGCTCCAGCCCGGCCCGGCCCAGGGCGGTCCCCAGCACGGCCAGGGCCTCCGGTGACAGCTCGGGGAGCGGGCGGTTGCGGTGCACCCGCACGCCCAGGTCCACCTCGGCCATGGCCCCCACGCCGATGGTGGCGGCCAGGTCCACCAGCAGCCCCAGGTCGACGCCGTAGCCCTGGGCGAAGGGGACCCGCTCCAGCACCGACCGGCGCCCCGCGCACTCGCCCGCCAGTGGCTGGGCGAAGGGGGCCAGGTGGGGGAAGAGCAGGGCGATGAGCGGACGGGCCACCAGCTCGGTGACCCGACCACCCCCATCGACCCCGCCGGCCAGCGGTCGCCCGTACCGGGCCTTGACGAAGCCGATCCGGCGATCGGTGAGCAGGGGCCCGAGCAACCCCACGACGAAGGAGGGGTCGAAGCCCACCACGTCGGCGTCGCACCACGCCACCAGGTCCCCCCCGCACGCCGCCAGGGACTTCCACAGCGCCTCGCCCTTGCCGGCTCCGGGACCGCACCGGGGGAGCACATCGGCCGCCCTGACCACCCGGGCGCCGGCCGCCCGGGCCACCTCCGCGGTGCCGTCGGTGGAGGCGTCGTCGACTACCAGCACCTCGTCGACGAGCGGGCAGGGGGGACCGACCAGCTCCTCCACGACGGCCCTCACCACGGCGCCGACCGTCCCCTCCTCGTCCCGAGCCGGCACGCACACCGAGATCCGGGTCCTTCCCTTGACCCCGAGGAGATGGTCGGCGTCGAAGTCGCCGACGGAGAAGGCCGAGGGCGCCCGGGTGGCCATCCCCGGACCGTACCCGGCGGCGCCGCGTCCGCCTACGCTGTGAGGATAAGCATCACCGTCCGTGTGCCCACCGCCATGCGCACCCTGACCGGCGGGGCGTCGGAGGTCGACGTGGAGGGCGCGACCCTGGCCGAGGTCATCGAGGCCCTGGACCGGGCCCACCCCGGCCTCCGGGGCCGGCTCACCGACGATGACGGTCACCTGCGCCGTTTCGTCAACGTGTTCGTCGCCGACGACGACGTCCGGTTCCTCCAGGGGATGGACACGCCGGTGGCCAGCGGGCAGACCGTGTCGATCATCCCCGCCGTCGCCGGCGGTTGCGACCGGCGGGCGGAGGTGGTTTGCTGTTAGCAGTCTCGAATCGAGAGTGCTAACCGCGACGCAGGAGGAACCAGCCGTGCCCAAGCTCATCGCCTTCGACGCCGAAGCTCGGCGCAGCCTGGAGAGCGGGATGAACCAGCTCGCCGACGCCGTGCGCGTCACCCTGGGCCCGCGGGGCCGCAACGTGGTGCTCGACAAGAAGTGGGGTGCGCCCACCATCACCAACGACGGGGTGTCCATCGCCAAGGAGATCGAGCTCGAAGACCCCTACGAGAAGATCGGGGCCGAGCTGGTGAAGGAGGTGGCCAAGAAGACCGACGACGTGGCCGGCGACGGGACCACCACCGCGACCGTGCTGGCCTGGTCCATGGTGCGTGAGGGCCTCCGCAACGTCGCCGCCGGCGCCAACCCCATGGGGCTCAAGCGAGGCATCGAGCAGGCGGTCGAGGTGGCCGTGGCCGCCATCGCCGACCTGGCCACCGACACCGAGACCAAGGACCAGGTCGCCCAGGTGGCGGCCATCTCCTCGGCCGACGAGGAGATCGGCGCCATGATCTCCGAGGCCATCGACAAGGTGGGCAAGGACGGGGTCATCACCGTCGAGGAGTCGCAGACCTTCGGCATGGAGATGGACCTGGTCGAGGGCATGCGCTTCGACAAGGGCTACATCTCCCCCTACTTCGTCACCGACCCGGAGCGCATGGAGGCGGTCCTCGAGGACGCGTACATCCTGCTGGTGGGCTCCAAGATCAGCGCCGTGCGCGACCTGCTGCCCATCCTGGAGAAGGTCATGCAGTCGGGCCGCCCCCTGGTCATCGTCGCCGAGGACGTCGAGGGCGAGGCCCTCGCCACCCTGGTCGTCAACAAGATCCGGGGCACGTTCA
>JBOGHU010000088.1:0-2906 GCA_050742255.1 Acidimicrobiales bacterium | reverse complement strand
GCGGCCCGGGAGGCCGTCGGTCAGGGGGCGGCCCGGGAGGCCGTCGGTCAGGGGGCGGCCCGGGAGGCCGTCGGTCAGGGGGCGGCCCGGGAGGCCGTCGGTCAGGGGGCGGCCCGGGAGGCCGTCTTCACCGCCGCCACTAGCTCGTCGCTGCGGGTGTAGGAGAGGCCGGCGACCCGGCGGCGGGCGTAGCGCACGACCCCCTCACCGTCTATGACGAAGACCGAGCGGCGGTAGAAGCCGACAGGGCCCAGCACCCCGTAGGCCTCCCCCACCTCCTTGGACTCGTCGGCCAGCAGCGGGAAGCCGAAGCCGTGTTCGGCGGCGAACCGCTCGTGGCTGTCAACGCTCTGGGGGCTGATGCCCAGCAGCTCGGCCCCGAGGTCGCGGAACGAGCCGAGGTCGTCCCGGTACGACCTGAGCTGGAGGGTGCACACCGGGGTGTGGTCCCCGGGGTAGAACACCAGGACCACCGGCGATCCGGTGTAGTCCGACAGCGAGTACTCGAGCGAGCCGGTGCCGGCGAGGGTGAAGTCAGGCGCCCGGTCTCCGACTGCGACGACCATCACGCCTCGACCTCCTCGAGGATGGCGTCGGGGATGTCGAAGTTGGCGTACACGCCCTGGACGTCGTCGTGGTCGTCGAGGGCGTCGACGAGGCGCAGCACCTCCCTGGCCTCCCCTGGCGTCACCAATGGGACCGTGGTGGTGGGGACCATGGTGACCTCGGCCGAGTCGTACTCGATGCCCGCCTCTTCCAGGGCGGCCCGGACCGACGAGAGCGACGACGGCGGGCAGGTCACCCGCCAGGTGTCGTCGTCGCCGACCAGGTCGTCGGCCCCCGCCTCCAGGACGGCCAGCAGGACCTCGTCCTCGTCCGGTCCGGACCGGCGGAGGACCACCACCCCGGTCCGCCGGAACTGCCAGGCCACCGCCCCCGGCTCGGCCAGCGAGCCTCCCAGGCGGCTGAAGAGCGACCGCACGTCAGCGCCGGTCCGGTTGCGGTTGTCGGTGAGCACCTCCACGTACACCGCCACCCCCGAGGGAGCGTAGCCCTCGTAGGACGCCTGCTCGTAGCGCACTCCCTCCAACTCGCCCGTCCCCCGCCTGATGGCCCGGTCGATGGTGTCCATGGGCACCGAGGCGTCCCGGGCCTTGGTGTACATGGTGCGGAGGGTGGCGTTGGCGTCGAGGTCCCGACCTCCTTCTCGGGCCGCCACCTCGAGCTGGCGGATGAGCTTGGCGAACAGCTTGCCCCTGGCCTTGTCCTGGGCGCCCTTCTTGTGCTTGATCGTGGCCCACTTCGAATGTCCGGACATCTCCTAAATCCCCTCCAGGAAGGCGGCGTGGAGCCGCAGGTCGTCAGCCAGCTCGGGGTGGAAGGCGCACGCCGTCACCGGGCCGGCCCGGCACAGCACCGGGCCCTCGTCGACCCGGGCCAGCACCTCGACACCGGCACCGGCCCGCTCGACCACGGGGGCCCGGATGAAGACTCCCGGGAACGGCCCCCCATCGAGCCCGGCCACCTCCAGGTCGACCTCGAAGGACTCCCTCTGGCGGCCGAAGGCGTTGCGGCGCACGCTGATGTCGATGGCGCCCAGGCTGGGCTGGCCGGGCCGACCGTCGAGCACCTCCGTCGCCAGCAGGATCATCCCCGCGCAGGTCCCGAGGGTCGGCATGCCGTCGGCCACCCGCCGGGCCAGCGGTCCGAGCAGGCCCGAGGACCGCAGGAGCAGGGCCACCGTGGTGGACTCCCCGCCCGGCAGGACCAAGGCGTCGACCGCCGCCAGGTCGTCGGGGACCCGCACCGCCACCGGGTCGGCTCCGAGCTCAGCCAGAGCCCGGGCGTGCTCCCCGAAGTCGCCCTGGAGGGCGAGGACCCCGACCTTCACCTGGTGGCCTCCCGGACACGGCCCTCACCAGCCCCGCTCCGAGAGGCGGGTCTGGACGGATCGGGCGTCCTCCCCGGCCATGGGCTCACCCAGGCCCCGGCTGACCTTGGCCACGATGGCGGGGTCGTTGTGGTGGGTGGTGGCCTCCACGATGGCCCGGCCCCGGGCCTCGGGGTCGGCCGACTTGAAGATGCCCGATCCTACGAACACGGCTTCGGCGCCGAGCTGCATGACCAGGGCGGCGTCGGCCGGGGTGGCGATCCCACCGGCGCAGAACAGCGGCACGGGCAGCCGCCCGGTCTGGGCCAGTTCCTCCACCAGGCCCACCGGCGCTCGGAGCTGGGCGGCCCACCCGTGCAGCTCGGCGGGATCGGCCTGGGTGACCCGGCGCAGGTCGCCCACGATGGCCCGCAGGTGCCGCACCGCCTCCTTGACGTCGCCGGTGCCCGCCTCCCCCTTGGAGCGGATCAGCGCCGCACCCTCCGAGATGCGCCGCAGGGCCTCGCCGAGGTCGGTGGCGCCGCACACGAAGGGCACGGCAAAGGGCCACTTGTCGATGTGGTAGGCCTCGTCGGCCGGCGTCAGCACCTCGCTCTCGTCGATGTAGTCGACGCCCAGGGCCTGGAGGACCTGGGCCTCGCCGATGTGGCCGATGCGGACCTTGGCCATGACCGGGATCGTCACCGCCGCCTGGATGGCCTCGATCACGGCCGGGTCGCTCATGCGGGCCACGCCGCCGTGCCGGCGGATGTCGGCGGGGACGCGCTCCAGCGCCATCACCGCCACCGCCCCCACCGACTCGGCCAGGAGGGCCTGGTCGGGATCGACGACGTCCATGATCACCCCACCCCTGAGCATCTCGGCCAGGCCCCGCTTCACCCGGTAGGACCCGGTGGCGGGGTAGGCCCGGGGTTCACGCCCTCGCGGCATGGCGCCAGTCTACGGCCACGCCCCGGCCGGCGCGGCTCTCCGGCCGGCCGTTGCGAGCCGGGGCGGGGCCGGGGCGGGGCCGGGG
>JBOGHU010000087.1:0-4173 GCA_050742255.1 Acidimicrobiales bacterium | reverse complement strand
GACCGGGAGCCGGGACGGGGCCAGGGCCGGGGGCAGGACGGGCGGCCCGACCCGGGCCGGGACGGGCAGGACGGCGAGGGCCAGGGCCAGGGCCCTCAGCAGGACCGGGGCCAGGGTGGGGGCGAGGGCCCGGACCAGGGCCCGGGCCAGGGGCGGGGCCGGGACGGGAACCAGGGGCGGGGCCAGGGTGGGGGCGGGGCGTCGGGCCGGGTCGGGGGGACCAACACCCGCACCGGGACCGGCCAGGGCGGCCCCGGCACCCCCGGCGGGACCGGTCGCAACCCCTCGGGCGGCATCCAGGTGGGCGGGGACGCCACCATCTACGACCCCGAGGCCGGGGACCAGCTCATCGTCGGGGGCCGCCCCAACGCCGGCGGCCGCAGCGAGACCGTGGGGCGGGGTGACGGGCCCACCCGGGCGGGAGCGACTCGGGTGCCGCTGGCCGACGCCCTCCCCCGCTACGACGCCGAGGCCACCCGGGCCCTGGACCGCCTGGCCATCTCCCCGTCCCTGCGGGCCCTCGTCCGGCTCTACTTCGACAGCCTGGCGCAAGGATGGTGACCGCGCCGCTGACCCCCGAGGAGTACGCCCGCACCGCCGGGGCCGTCGCCGGCCAGATCGACCGGGTGATCGTGGGCCAACGGCACCTCATCCACCAGGTGATGGTCTGCCTGCTGTGCGAGGGCCACGCCCTGCTGGAGGGCGTCCCCGGCCTGGGCAAGACCCTGCTGCTCAAGACCCTGTCCGAGGCGGTCGAGCTCGGTTTCAGCCGCATCCAGTTCACGCCCGACCTCATGCCCGCCGACGTGTTGGGGACCAAGGTGCTGCGCCAGGAGCGTGACGGCCGTCGGCGCTTCGAGTTCCAGGCCGGGCCCGTCTTCGCCAACCTGGTGCTGGCCGACGAGGTCAACCGGGCCACGCCCAAGACCCAGTCGGCCCTGCTGGAGGCCATGCAGGAGCGCCGGGTCACGACGGGCGGCGCCACCCGCAGGCTGCCCCGGCCGTTCTTCGTGATGGCCACCCAGAACCCCCTCGAGATGGAGGGCACCTACCCTCTGCCCGAGGCCCAGCTCGACCGCTTCCTGCTCAAGGTGCTGGTCCCGTTCCCCTCGTCCGACGACCTGGTCCGGGTGGTGGAGCGCACCACCGGCACCGACACCGCCTCGGTCGAGAAGGTGGCCGACGGGCCCAAGCTGGCCGCCATGGTCGCCCTCACCCGGGAGGTCCCCATCGCCTTCCACCTGGCCCGCCACGCCGTGGACCTGGTGGTGGCCACCCACCCCAACAACCCCGGCTCCCCCGAGCTGGTGCGCCGCTACGTGCGCTTCGGGGCCTCGCCACGAGGGGCCCAGGCCCTGGTCCTGGCGGCCAAGGCCACCGCCCTGCTCGACCACCGCCCCAACGTGGCCGCCGCCGACCTGCGGGCGGTCGCCCACGCCTGCCTCCGTCACCGCCTGGTGCTGGGCTACGAGGCGGTGGCCGAGGGCGTGGACCCCGACGCCGTGGTGTCGGCCGTGCTGGGGGCGGTGCCCGAGCCCGCGGCCGGGCTGCGGGGAGCGCCCTGAGGTGGCCCCGTCGGGTGAGGGTCTCCTGGCGCCGGGGCTGCTGGCCCGCCTGGAGCGCCTCCAGCTCAGCACCCGCCGGCCCCTGGCCGGTCGGCTGGCCGGCGATCACCGCTCCCCCGCCCATGGCTCCTCCATCGACTTCGCCGACTACCGCGAGTACCACCCCGGCGACGACTTCCGCCGGGTCGACTACGCCCTCTACGCCCGCCTCGACGTGCTGCTGGTCCGCCTGTTCGAGGCCGAGGACGACCTTCAGCTCCGGTTGATGATCGACACCTCGGCGTCGATGGCGACGGGGGGCAAGCTCGACCGGGCCCGTCAGGTGGCGGCGGCGCTGGGGTTCGTGGCCCTGGTCCGGCGGGACGCGGTCAGCGTCCACGCCTTCCCCCTCGACGGCTCCGCCCCCCGCTTCCGCGGCCGCCACGCCGTGCCCCCCCTCTTCGCCCACCTGGCCCGCCTCCGGGCCGGAGGTGAGACCCGCTTCGTCGCCGCCGCCACCCACCTGCTGGCCCGGCCCGGCCCGGCCGGGCTCACCGTGGTGGTGAGCGACCTGCTCACCCCCGAGTGGGAGACCGGCATCGCCCGGTTGCCGGCCCGAGGTGCCGATCTGGTGATCGTCCACGTCCTCGCCCCCGAAGAGCTGGCGCCGTCGCTCTCGGACGGGGGCGAGGAGCTGGTCGGCGACCTGGACCTGGTCGACGCCGAGACCGGTCGGCGGGTGTCGGTGAGCCTCAGCCCCCACACCCTGGCCGCCTACGAGCGGGCGGCGGCGGCGTGGGCCGACGGCGTGGCCACCCGTTGCCGCCAGGCCGGGGCCGCCTACCTGCGGGTCATGGCCGACGAGGAGCTGGAGCCCCTGCTGTTCGGCGCCTGGCGGCGCCAGGGGGTCCTGCGGTGAAGGCCGGCCCGGCCGTGCTCCGATGAGGTTCGCCAACCCGGCCGGGCTGTGGCTGGCCGCCCTGGCCGTGCCGGTGGTCCTGCTGCACGTCCTGCGGCCCCGCCGGCAGTCAAGGCCGGTGAGCTCGGTGCTGCTGTGGCGGGAGGTCGCCCAGCCGGTGTCGGCCGCCACCCCCTGGCAGCGGCTCCGCCCCAGCGTGCTCCTGGCCCTCCAGCTGGCGGCGGTGGCCCTGCTGGCGGGGGCGGCGGCCCGGCCGGTGCGCCTCACCGACGTCCCCCTCGCCCCTCATACCGTCTTCATCGTCGACGCCTCCGGATCCATGGCCGCCGCCGACGGCGACCCCGACCGGATGGGCGAGGCCAGGGCCAGGGCCAGGGAGCTGCGGGACCGGATCCCTGCCGGGGGGATGGCCAGCGTGGTCGTGGCCTCCAGCCAGCCCCGGGTGGTGCTCAGCGCCAGCCCCGACCGGGGCGCGTTCGACGACGCCCTGGCCCCGCTGCGGGCCAGCGCCGGGGGCGCCGACTTCCCCACCGCCTTCTCCATGGCCGAGAGCCTGGAGACCCCCGAGGTCCCCATCGGGTTCGTCCTGGTCTCCGACGGTGGGCTCGCCGACGCCGAGCGCGGCCTCATCCCTCCCGGCACCCGCTACGAGCGGGTCGGGGAGCGGGCCACCAACCGCGCCATCACCCGCCTGGGCGTCGAGCCCCGGGACGGGGGGCTGGTGGCCCGCCTCACCCTGGCCAACACGGGCGGCGGCGACGCCAGCCAGCGGGTTCGCCTCGACGTCGACGGCCGCACCCGGGCCAGCTTCGACGTCGACCTGGAGCGGGGGGCGGTGGTGGACCGGGCGGTGGACCTGCCCGATGGGGACCGGGTCGAGGCCTACCTGGAGGGCGAGGACCTCCTCCTCGCCGACGACCACTACCGGGCCGTGGCCGGTGGCCGCCGGGCCCTCAAGGTGCTCCTGGCCGGCCCCGACGACGTCTTCCTCCAGCGGCTCCTCGAGGCCCTGCCCGGGGTCACCGTGGAGCGCAGCGCCGAGAGCCGGCCGGCAGCGGGCTTCGACCTGGCCGTCTACGACCGCGTGCCGGTCCCCGCCGACCCCGGGGCCCCCTTCCTCGCCATCGCCCCCGAGGGCGGCTCCCCCGGGGTGGCGGTGACGGGTACCGTGGAGCGCCCGGCGGTGACCCTGGTGCGGGCCGAGGACCCCCTGCTGGCCGACCTGGACCTGGCCGAGGTGGCGGTGGCCCAGGCCCAGCGCCTCCGGCCCGGCCCCGCCGACCAGGTGCTGGTGGCGGCCGAGGGGACGCCGCTGCTGGTGCGAGGCGAGCGGAGAGGGCTGCCCTTCGCCTACCTGGGCTTCCCCCTCGACCAGAGCAACCTGCCCCTCCAGGTCGCCTTCCCCATCCTCGGGAACCGCCTGGTCGACGACCTGGCCGGGGCGGCCGTCCCCACCGGCGACCTGCGGGTCGGCGACGCCCTTCCGGTCATCGGCGGGGAGGGGGTCAGCGTCGAGGGCCCCGACGCCACCACCGCCGCCGTCCCCCTGGGCGCGACGCCCCCGGTCGCCGACCGCCCCGGCTTCTGGGTGGTGCGCCAGGGGGGCCGACCCGACCAGGTCCTGGCCGTCAACCCCGCCGCCGCCGAGTCGGCTCTGGCCCCGGCCCCCAGGCTGCCCATCGAGCCGGCGGCGGCCCCCCGCCCCGGTGG
>JBOGHU010000086.1:0-12571 GCA_050742255.1 Acidimicrobiales bacterium | reverse complement strand
TCCCCCAGGTCCCGACCGTCCCCCAGGTCCCGACCGTCCCCCAGGTCCCGACCGTCCCCCAGGTCCCGACCGTCCCCCAGGTCCCGACCGTCCCCCAGGTGCCCGGCACCCCTGGCACCTGATCCCTGGCAACGGGGCGGGTGGCGCTCTCAGCGCTGCCCGCCACCGCCACCGCCACCGCCACCCGCTCTCGGCGGTGGCGGTGGCGCGTGACGGCACCTCAGAAGCGGCTAACCGCCCTCCACCCGGGCGCGGAGGGCGTCCAGGTTGCGGTTCCAGATCCGCCGCATCACATGGCTGCCCAGGGCGCCACCGACGCTGCCGCCCATCCACAGCGGGAAGTCAAGCTCCTCCACCCAGGTCAACCGGGTGCCGCCGCCGGCCGGCTCCAGGGTGAAGCGGCCGGTGCCCGACACCGCGCCGGTGTGGCGGACCGCCAGCACGGTCGGCTCCTCCCAGGTGGTGACCTCCATCACGTCGGTGACCCGAAGGGGCCCCACGCTGGTGTCGCACTCGAAGGTTGTGCCCACCCCGGCCGTCCGGTCCGAGGTGAAGCGGATCGCCTCGGCGTCGGCCATCCACTCCACGTGGGACGCCAGGTCGGCCAGCGCGGCCCAGACCCGTTCGGGCGGGGCGGTGACGGTCGTCTCGACCCGGATGCTGTTCACCGGCCGTCGCCGCTTTGTGTGCGCTGGACAGGCCATGGTCGGGCTGACCGCGCACAAAGCAGGCGGTGGGTGGGGCGGAGCGTCTGTCGCCTCATCTCGCCCACGCACCGCCGCCGGCTCGGTACACGGTCACGTGGCGGGGGCTGTCCTCGGTGAAGGGCTCACGTCGCCACCCGCCCCACCGCTCGCCCACCACCATGCCGGCGGCGTGGGCCATGGCGTCGAGCTCCGCCGTCCCCGCGTAGCGGATCTGCCAGGGGTGGAGGCGGATGCCGCTCTCGGTGATCGACACGAGGGAGCCCACCACCGACTGCTGGTCGGGATCGCGTCGGAAGGCGGTCAGCACCACCTCGTCGGTCTCGATCCGCGAGGGCGCCACGCCCGAGGTGGGCGCCAACGGCCCCTCGTCGGGGACGAACGCCTCGACCACGAACGCCCCACCGGGGCGCAGGCGCCGTGCCACGGTGGCGAAGCAGCGCCGCTGGGCCTGGGCCGAGGTGAGGTTGAACAGCGTGTTGTACGCCACCACCACCACGGCGAAGCCGTCGGGAACGGCGGCGGGCACCTCGGCGAAGTCCCCGATCACCGCCCGCACGGCGTCCCCGCCGGGCTTGGCCGACAGGCGCGCGACCATCGCCGGGGAGGCGTCCACGCCGTGCACCTCCACGCCCCGGGCGACGAGGGGCAGCGCCAACCTCCCGGTGCCCACGCCCAGCTCCAGCACCGGCCCGCCCCTCGCCAGGGAGACGATGGCGTCCACGGTCGCATCGGCGTCGGGGCCCTCCCCGTACCAGTCGTCGTAGACGGCGGCGATCCGTTCGCCGTAGGTGGCCGCATCGAAGCCGCGCACACCGCACTGACTACCATCCCGGGGGTGACCGAGCCGCCCGAGGGCGTGCCGGGGGACTCGGACGGGGGACCGGGCTGGGCTCCCGTCGAACCGCCTCCCGGCCCGATGCCCCCGCCCGGGTACGGGCCCCCGCCCGGGACCGGCACCGGCCCCGGGTCCCCGCCGCCGGGGCCGACGGGCGGCGGCCCCCGCACCGGACCGCTGCCACTGCACCCCATGACGGTGAGCGACATCCTCGATGGGGCCTTCAAGCTCATGAAGGCCAACGCCCGGACGATCTTCGCCATCGCGGCCGTCTTCGTCGTGCCCGTCCAGCTCCTCGCCGCCTACACCCTGTCTGACCTGCTGGGCGGGAGGGGCGTCACCCAGGTGGTCAACGACCCGTCGGTCGCCCAGACCGCGGTGGAGAGCAGCCAGTCGGCCGGGAACGGGGCGGCCCTCCTGGCCTCCCTCCTGCTCAACCTGGCGGTGCTGCCGTTCCTGGCCGGCGCCGTCAGCCAGGTCGTGGCCTCCTCCTACCTCGGTGAGCAGCTCGGTGCCGGCCCGGCGCTGCGGCGCACGGTGCGCCGAGCGTGGTCGCTGCTGGCCTCGTGGGTGGTGGTCCACGTGCTGGAGGTGGGTGGCGCCATGGCCGGCGTGGTCCTGGCCGCCCTCGTGGCTGGCCTGGGGAGCGGGCTGGACCCGGTGGCGAGGGTGCTGCTGGCGGCGGTGGGCATCCTGGCCGGCATACCCCTGGGCCTGGCGGTGATGGCGCTCTCGGTCGCGGTGGCGCCGGCCGTGGTGGTGGAGGACCTGGGCCCCATCGCCGGGGTGAGGCGCTCGTGGCGGCTGATGCGGCCCCGGTTCTGGCCGGTCCTGGGGATCGCCCTGCTGGCCGGCTTCGTCGCGACGGTCCTGGGGCAGGTCCTGGGGTTCATCCCCTCGACGGTCGCCCTCCTCGTGGGCCTCGACCTGGGGTGGGTCCTGCTGGCCGTCGGGGGGATCCTCACCGCCCTGGTCACGACGCCCATCGTGGCCATCGTGGCCACGCTCCAGTACTTCGACGCCCGCATCCGTACCGAGGGCTTCGACCTGGAGGTGATCGCCACCGAGCTGGCGGCGCCCGTGCCGAGTCGCTGAGGGTCTTCAGCGCAGGGGCCAGCCCAGCGGGATGACCGCCAGGGCGACGAGGAGGGTGGTGGCGGTGAGGGGCGCCCCCAGCCGGGCGAAGTCGCCGAAGTGGTACCCCCCCATGCCGTAGACCATGGTGTTGGTCTGGTAGCCGATGGGTGTGAGGAAGTCGACCGAGGCCCCCAGCATCACCGCGATGGCGAAGGGCCGAGGGTCCAGCCCCGCCTGGGCGGCGGCGGCGGTGGCGATGGGGAACATGAGGACGGCGGCGGCGTTGTTGGAGATCAGGGCGGTGAGCATGGTGGTGGCGACCAGCACCCCGCCCAGGAGCCCGAGGTCGCCGAAGCGGTCGGCCGCTCCGACCAGCAGGTCGGCCAGCTCGGCGGCCAGCCCGCTCTCGGAGATGGCCGCGCCCAGCCCGAAGCTGGCGGCGATCAGCACCACCACGTCGAGGTCCACCGAGGCCCGGGCCTCGGCCGGGGTGAGCGCACCCAGTCCCACCAGGGCCACCGCGGCCAGCAGCGACGCCTGGAGGATGTCGACGGCGCCGGTGCCGGCCGCCACCACCACGGCCAGGATGACGAGCTGGGTGAGCCGGGCCCGCCCCCGCCGGGGCGGCCCGTCGGTGGCGGCGGGGGACACGACCAGGAAGTCGCGGTGGTCGTGCCAGCGGCGGCGGAAGTCGGCGTCGCTCAGCACCAGCAGCACGTCCCCGGCGCGCAGGGGAACCTCGCCCAGCTTGGCCCCCACCCGCTCCCCACCCCGGTGCAGGGCGACGACCGCCCCCCCGTAGCGGCCGCGGAAGCCGGCCTCCTTCAGCGTGGTGCCGGCCAGCGCCGAGCCACCGGTGACCACCACCTGGAAGAAGCGCTGGCTGCTGTTGGGGCCGACCTGGAAGTGGCGCTGCTCGGCGGGGACCAGCCCGCTCATGCGCTGGAGGTCGAGGATCCGTCCCACGTTGCCGACGAAGACGAGCCTGTCCCCGCCGGCCAGCTCCTCGTCGGGGCCCACGGGTGCGATCAGGCGGCCGTCGCGCTCGATCTCCACCAGGAACACGCCCTCGAGGTTGCGCAGCCCGGCCTCGGTCACCGAGCGGCCCGAGAGGGGGCTGCCGGGCGGCAGCAGCATCTCGATGGTGAACTCCCGGGCGTGGGCGCCCAGTTCCTCCCGTGAGGATCGCCGCCGGGCGGTGAGGCGGGGGGCGGTGGCCAGCATGACGCCGATCCCCGCCACCGCCACCGGCAGGCCCAGCCGGGTGACCTCGAACAGGCCCAGCGAGGGTTGGCCGGCGTCGCGGAGCAGGCCGGCCACGACCAGGTTGGTCGAGGTCCCGATGGTGGTGACCACGCCGCCGAGGATGGCGGCGAAGCTGAGCGGCATCAGGAACTGCGAGGGCAGCCGTCCGGTCCGCTCGGCCCACGCCGCCACCCGTGGCGCCGCCATGCTGACGATCGGGGTGTTGTTGAGCACCGCCGAGGCGGCGGCGGTGGGGACCAGGAGGCGGGCGAGCTCCCGCCGGCTGGTGCGCTCCCCGCCCCCGCCCCCGCCCGCGTCGGCCTGGCCCAGCAGCCGCCGGCCGGCCCCCTCCAGGGCGCCCGTCGCCTCCACCGCCCCAGCCACCACGTACAGGGCGGCCACGGTGACCGGGGCCGGGTTGGAGAAGCCCGAGAGGGCCTGCGAGTCGTCGATCACGCCGGCCGCCAGCAGCACGATGACCGCGCCCAGCACGGCCAGGGGGGGGTTGACCCGCTCGGTGACCAGGACGGCCACCGTGCCCACCACCACCACGAGGGTCAGCCACGCCAGGGCGCTCACCGGGGACGCTCCACCCTCGCCTGCACGGCAGGGGCGCTAGCGGTCGGCCGGCGCCAGGCCGAGGTACCCCTCCTTCTCGAGGTGGAGGATGATGGCCTGGGCCGCCTCCTCGGGGGTGGTGTCGGTGGTGTCGATCACGACGTCGGCGTCGTCGGGCGCCTCGTAAGGGTCGGAGATCCCGGTGAACTCCTTGATGAGCCCGGCTCGGGCCTTGGCGTAGAGGCCCTTGCGGTCCCTCGCTTCGCACACCTCGAGGGGGGTGTCGACGTGGACCAGCACGAACCCCCCGCACCGCTCGACCATGGCCCGGACCTCCCGGCGCACGGCCGCGTAGGGCGCGATGGGCGCGCAGATGGCGATGCCGCCGTTCTTGGTGATCTCGGCGGCGACGAAGCCGATGCGGGCGATGTTGAGGTCGCGGTGCTCCTTGGAGAACCCGAGCTCGGACGAGAGGTGCTTGCGGACCACGTCACCGTCGAGGAGGGTGACCGCCCGCCCGCCCATCTCCAACAGCTTGACCAGGAGCACGTTGGCGATGGTGGACTTGCCCGAGCCGGACAGTCCGGTGAAGAGCACGGTGACGCCCTGGGCGGCGCGGCGCGGGTGGCTGCGGCGGAGCTCGTCGGCCACGGCGGGGAAGGTGAACCACGGCGGGAGGTCGCCCCCCTCGGTCAGGCGCCGGCGCAGCTCGGTGCCCGAGATCGAGAGCACCCGGGCGCCGGCGGGAACCTCGTCCTCGGGCCGGTAGGCGTCGAGGTCGTCGACGTAGACCATCATGCGGAAGGGCACCATCTCGACACCCAGCTCCGCCTGGTGGGCGGCCAGGAGCTCCTGGGCGGCGTAGGGCCCGTAGAAGGGCCGGCCGTCGGCATCGGCGCCGGGCCCGGCGTGGTCCCGGCCCACGATGAGGTGGGTGCAGCCGTGGTTCTTGCGGATGATGGCGTGCCAGAGCGCCTCTCGGGGCCCGGCCATGCGCATGGCCAGGGGGAGCAGGGCCAGCATCGCCGTCGCCTGCGGGTAGGTGCCGACGGCCGCCTGGTAGCAGCGGACCCGGGTGTAGTGGTCGATGTCACCGGGCTTGGTCATGCCCACCACCGGGTGGATGAGGAGGTTGGCCTCGACCGTCCTGGCGGCCCGGAAGGTCAGCTCCTGGTGGGCCCGGTGCATGGGGTTGCGGGTCTGGAAGGCCACGACCCGGCGCCAGCCCCGGCGGGCCAGCTCCGCCCGGAGCTGGGCGGGCGTCAGGCGCAGGGAGCGGAAGTCGTAGTGGACCGGGGGCTGGAGACCCTCCAGCCACCCGCCCAGGTAGTGGTCGCAGGTGCGCTCCAGCAGGTGGGCCACGCCGGGGTGCTCGGTGCTGGTCGTGGCGAAGACGGCCTGGGCCTCGGCCCGGCGGTCGGGGCGGTAGACGTCGTCGACGTGGAGGGCCGCCAGCAGCACCCCCTCGGGGTCGCGGAGGGCCACGGTGGCGCCGGGGCCGAGCCGGCGGGCCAGCTCCTCGGGGACGTCGAGGGTGACCGGGACGGGCCAGATGGTGCCGTCGGCCAGCCGCATCCTCTCGCACACCGACTCGTGGTCGTCGGAGCCGAGGAAGCCCCGGAGGGGGGAGAAGCCTCCGCTGAGCAGCAGCTCCAGGTCACAGAGCTGGCGGGACGTGAGGTCCCACGACGGCCATGCCGCCGACTCTCGCCTCAGCTCCTCGGCCCGCTCGGGGGCGACCACCAGCTGGCAAAGCTCGCCTCCGTGGGGAGCGATGAGGTGCTCGGTCATCAGGCGACGATACCGTCTCGACGGAGGCCCTCTTCGGGATCGGCCGTCCCAGGGCCCGCCTAGGCCCGCTCCCAGTCCTTCCAGACCGGGTCGTAGCCGGCCCGCCGAAGCACGGCCGCGACCTCGGCGGGAGGGCGGCGGTCGCCGATGGCGAACTGGGGCTCGGCCTCGCTCGGCTCGCTGTACCCGCCGGGCTCGGTGTGGGACCCGGCCGACATCTGGGTGACGCCGAGGGGGAGCAGGGCATCGCGGAGCTCTGGCGGCTCCCGGGTCGACAGCGACAGCCCTACGTCGGGCAGCACCAGCCGCAGGGCGCACAGCAGCTGCGCCAGCTCCCGGTCGTCGACCGGTCGGGTCGGCTGGTACCCCCCGGCGGCGGGGCGCAGGCGGGGGAGGGCCACCGTCACCTGGCACCGCCACCACCGCCGGACCAGGGCCTGGGCGTGGGCGGCGACGGCGAGGACCTCCGCTCGCCAGTCGGGGTGGAGGCCGAGCAGGGCGCCTATCCCGAGGCGGCGCATCCCCGCCCGGGCGCCGCGGTCGGGGGCGGCCAGGCGCCAGTCGTAGTTGCGCTTCCTGCCCTTCAGGTGCACCTGGGCGTAGCGCTGGCGGTCGTAGGTCTCCTGGTAGACGACCAGGCCGTCGCAGCCGGCCTCGACCAGGCGGCGGTAGGTGGGCGTGTCCCACACCTGCACCTCGATCGACAGCTCGGGCATGAGCGGGGCCGCGGCCCGCACGCAGTCGACGAGGTACCCCCGGCTCACGATGCGGGCATGCTCGCCCGAGACCAGCAGCAGGTTCCGGAAGCCGCGGTCGACCAGGGCGGCGGCCTCGGCGGCCACCTCCTTCGGGGCCAGGGTGCGCCGGGCGATCCGGTTGGTCGCCGAGAACCCGCAGTAGGTGCAGGTGGAGGCGCACTCGTTGGAGAGGTAGAGGGGCGCGAAGAGGCGGACGGTGCGGCCGAAGCGGCGGACCGTCAACCGGTGGGCGGCCTGGGCCAGGTCCTCCAGGCGCTCGCCGGCGGCCGGGGAGAGAAGGGCGGCCAGCTCGGGCAGGCCCCGGCGGGGGCGGCGCAGCGCCGCCTCCACGTCGGCGTGGGCGGCGCGGTCGGCCTGGGCCCGCAGACCGGCCAGGTCGGTGGCCGCCACGTCGGCGGCGGCGGTGCCGGGCTCGGGCGCCTGTGGGCGGGTGTCGAGGGCGACCTGCACGGCCTGGGGCGTGGTCACGGCGCGACCGGCGCCCGCCCGGCGGCGAGGGGGTCGAGGAATCCGGTCAGGGGGGAGGAGGCCGCGGCCGTGGCGGCGACCGGGGGCAGGCCCGCCCGGTGGGCCTGGCGCCCGGCCTCGACGGCCAGGCGGAAGGCGGCAGCCATGGCCGCCGGGTCGGCGGCGGTGCCGATGGCGGTGTTGACCAGGACCGCGTCAGCGCCCAGCTCCATGGCCTCGGCGGCCTGGGAGGGCGCCCCGATGCCAGCGTCGACGACCACGGGCACGACCGACTGGTCGACGATCAGCTCCAGGGCGCCCCGGGTCCGCAGACCCTGGTTGGAGCCGATCCAGCTGCCGAGCGGCATCACCGTGGCGCAGCCGACCTCCTCCAGGCGCTTGCACAGGACCGGGTCGGCGGGGCAGTAGGGGAGCACGGTGAACCCCTCGCCACACAGCGTCTCGGCCGCCCGCAACGTCTCCACCGGGTCGGGGAGCAGGTACCGGGGCTCGGGGGTGACCTCCAGCTTGATCCAGCTCGGGTGGCCGGCGGCCCGGGCCAGCCGGGCCAGGCGGACGGCCTCGCCGGCGTCGACGGCGCCGGAGGTGTTGGTCAGCAGCAGCACCCGCTCGGGATCGAGGGCGTCGAGGATGCCCTCCCCGTGGGCAGGGGCGGCGGCGTCGATGCGGCGGAGAGCGACCGTGACCATCTCGGTGCCCGAGGCGGCGATGGCCTCCCGCAGCGCCCCGACGGAGGGGAACTTCCCCGTGCCGAGGAACAGGCGGGAGGAGAAGGCCCGCCCGGCGATCTCGAGGATGTCAACCACGTCGTCTCACGCTCCCTGGCCCGCATGACCGGGCCGGTCGAGGAAGGGTCGCAGCCTGCGGCGGCCGCCTCTCAGCCCGGCGTACCGGGCTCCCCTGCGTGACCCCAGGCTAGCCGGCCGCCGGTAGGCTCGTCGTCCTCGTGAGCACGCGCAAGCTCATCGTCGCCGCCCTGCTGTGCGGTCTGGCCATCCTGGTGGCCTTCACCGTCCAGGTGGCGCTGGTGGCCCGCTAGCCCCCGGGCCGCCCCGGGCCGCCGCCACCCCGGGCGGCCCCGGGCCCCCCTTCTCCGGTCGCCAGACGTCGCCCACCGCAGCCCCATGACCAGAGAGCGGGCTAGCCCCATGACCAGAGAGCGGGCGCCGCCCCATGACCAGAGAGCGGGCTAGCCCCATGACCAGAGAGCGGGCTAGCCCCAGGACCAGAGAGCGGGCGCCGCCCCGTGACCAGAGAGCGGGCTAGCCCCAGGGCCGCCGCCCCGGGCTGCCCCCGGCCCCCCTTCTCCGGTCGCCAGACGTCGCCCACCGCCGCCCAATGACCAGAGAGCGGGCTAGCCCCAGGGCAGCCCCGGACAGCCCCGGGCTGCCCCCGGCCCCCCTTCTCCGGTCGCCAGACGTCGCCCACCGCCGCCCCATGACCAGGGAGCGGGCGCCGCCCCATGACCAGAGAGCGGGCTAGCCCCAGGGCCGCCACCGCCGCCCCATGACCAGAGAGCGGGCTAGCCCCAGGCTGCCCCGGGCCCCCCTTCTCCGGTCGCCCCGGCCCCCCGGGCTGCCCCCGGCCCCCCTTCTCCGGTCGCCAGACGTCGCCCACCGCCGCCCCCATGAACAGAGAGCGGGCTAGCCCCACCGCCGCCCACCGCCGCCCTGCCCCGAGGCTGGCCGTCCCGCTAGCCCGGGCGGGACGGCGCTCCGCTCGACGGCGCCGTAGGATCGACCCATGTCGCCCGACCTGGCCAACGTCGACCCCGGACAGGCTCGGTTCCTGCCCATCAACACCAGGCCGGTGAAGCTGCTGCCCATCGACATGGGCTACGTGGAGGGCGTGATGCTGCGCCTGCTCCACGTGGCCAGCCCCTCCGGCCGCACCGACCACGTCATGCAGCTCGTCGGCGACGAGATCACCCGGCTGGGGATGTCGTTCGAGCTGACCCGGCGGGGCGTGCTCATCGGGGAGCTCGCCGGGGAGGGGGGCACGGCGGTGTCGGACCGGGCGGTGGTGGTGCACGCCGACACCATCGGCTGCATCGTGCAGCGGCTGAAGGAGAACGGCCGTCTCGAGGTGGCCCCGGTGGGCATCCACTCGGCCCGTTTCGCCGAGGGCGCCCGGGTGACGATCTTCGTGGACGACCTGGAGCGGACCTACGTCGGCACGATCCTGCCCCTCCAGGCCAGCGGGCACCGCTTCGGCGAGGTGGTCGACAACCAGCCGGCGGGGTGGGACCACGTGGAGGTGCGGGTGGACGAGCCGGTGGGCAACGACGCCGACCTGGCCGCCCTGGGCATCCAGGTGGGTGACTTCGTGGCCCTCGACGCCAACCCCGTCATCACCCCCTCGGGGTACGTGAGCTCCCGCCACCTCGACGACAAGGCCGGGGTGGCCGCCGCCATGGGCGCGTTCAAGGCGCTGATCGACAACCACGTGACCATCCCGGTCACCGCCCACCTGCTGGTCACCATCGCCGAGGAGGTAGGCCTGGGCGCCAGCCACGGGCTGGACGCCGACATGGCGGAGCTGCTGTCGATCGACACCTCGGTGGTGGCGCCCGGCCAGGCCTCGAGCGAGCACACCGTCAACATCGCCATGCAGGACTCCCACGGGCCCTTCGACTACCACCTGTCCCGCCGCCTCATCGGCCTGTGCCAAGAGCAAGGCATCGACCACCGGCGCGACGTGTACCGCTTCTACCGCTCCGACGCCGCCTCCGCCCTCGAGGCCGGGGCCGAGACCCGGGCCGCCCTCATCGGCTTCGGGATCGACGCCAGCCACGGCCACGAGCGGACCCACCTCGACGGCATCCGTCGGGTGGCGGAGCTGGTGGCGTGCTACCTGCAGACCGACCTGACCTTCCGGCAGTGGGACACCTCGCCCCGGGGGCCGCTCGGCGACTTCCCCAGCACCTTGGTCCAGCCCGCCGACGACCAGGGGCCACGCTGAGGACAGGGCCCGCCACCGGCCCGGCCGCCCGGTAGAGTCGTCGTGGTGAGGGTGTACACGGGGCGGGGGGACGACGGCACCACCGGGCTGCTGGGCGGGGGCCGGGTCGGCAAGGACACCGCCGCCCCCGCCGCCTGCGGCGCCGTCGACGAGGCTCAGGCCGCCCTGGGCCTGGCCCGGGCCGAGGTGGAGCCCGGCTCCGAGCTCGACGGGGTGCTGCTGGGCGTGGAGCGCGACCTGTACGTGGTGATGGCCGAGCTGGCCACCGCCCCCGGGCACCGCCACCGGCTGGTTCCCGGACAGTCCCTCGTGACCGGGGAGATGATCACCGCCCTGGAGGGCCTGGCCGACGACGTGGCCGCCCGCACCGCCCTTCCCGACCATTTCGTCCTCCCCGGTCAGAACCGCCTCTCGTCCCTGCTCGACCTGGCCCGCACCGTGGTGCGCCGGGCCGAGCGGGCGACGGTGGCTGCCGCCGCCGAGGGGTCCTCGGTGCTGGCCTACCTCAACCGCCTGTCGAGCCTGGTCTGGGTCCTGGCCCGGGCCGAGGAGGGTGAGCGGGTCCTGGCCCGGGACCACACCGGACTCGTCGGCCCGTCGCGTTGAGCGGTCCCACCGTCACCACCGCCTCGGCCGTCCCGCCCGGCGTGGGGGTCGTGGGCGTTCCGGTGGCCTCGGGGCTGCGCCCGGTCGGGGACGCCCACGGCCTCGACGTGGCCAAGCTGGCCGCCGGCGGCTTCGAGGCGACGGTGGGCGAGACGCTCACCGTCGCGGGCGAGGGGGTCACCCTGGTGGCGGTGGGGATCGGGGACCCTGACCGGGTCACCCCCGCCGTGCTCCGCCGGGCGGCGGCGGCGCTGGTGCGGGCCGCCTGGCGGCAGGGCCCGGCCGCCACCACCCTGCTCGACGCCCTGCCGGAGGGCGCCGACCCCGTCGGGGCCGTCCAGGCGGTGGCCGAGGGGGTGGGGCTGGGCGCCTACCGGTTCACCAGGTACAAGTCCGATCCCAAGCCGTGCCGACTGCCCTCCCTGGTGGTGGTCACCACCGCCGACGGGCGGGTGGGAGCGGCCCTGGACCGGGCGGCGGCCGTGGTGGAGGCGGTGTGGCTGGCCCGGGACCTGGCCAACGAGCCGGCGGGCTCGCTCACGCCGATCGATCTGGCCGGCGTGGCCACCGAGGTGGCGGGGCGGGTGGGTCTGGGGGTGGAGGTCGTCGACGAGGTGGAGGCGGCCACCCTCGGCCTGGGGGGCCTGCTCGGGGTGGCCCGGGGATCGGATCAGCCGCCCCGGCTCGTCCGCCTGGTCTACGACCCTCCCGGGGCCAGGGCCAGCGTGGCCGTGGTGGGCAAGGGGATCACCTTCGACTCGGGCGGGCTGTCGCTCAAGAACGTCGAGGGCATGATGAAGATGAAGACCGACATGAGCGGGGGGGCAGCGGTGATCGGTGCCCTGTCGGCGCTGCCCGCCCTGGCCCCGCCCGTGAAGGTGGTCGGTCTGGTGCCGGCCACCGAGAACATGCCCGGCGGTCGGGCCACCAAGCCCGGCGACGTGCTGAAGACCCGCGACGGCACCACCGTCGAGGTCCTCAACACCGACGCCGAGGGCCGCCTGGTCCTCGCCGACGGGCTGGCCCTGGCCGCCGAGGACCGCCCCGACGCCATCGTCGACCTGGCCACCCTCACCGGGGCCTGCATCGTGGCCCTGGGGCCCGAGCTGACCGGGGTCATGGGCACGCACCCGGGGCTGGTGGACCAGGTGCTGGCCGCCGCCGAGAGGGCCGACGAGCCGGCCTGGCCGCTGCCCCTGCCCGCCCGGTACCGCAAGCAGCTGGACTCGGAGGTGGCCGACATCAAGAACGTGACCGACAGCCGCTTCGGTGGCGCCCTGACCGCGGGCCTCTTCCTGGCCGAGTTCGTGGGCGAGGTCCCCTGGGCCCACCTCGACATCGCCGGGCCGTCCTACGCCGACGAGGACGACGGACCGACGGCCAAGGGGGCCACGGGGGTGGGTGTGCGTACCCTCCTCGAGCTGCTGGCCTGCTTCGAGGCCCCGGGCCCGCCCCCCGGGTGAGCCGTCCCCCCGGGTGAGCCGGCCCCCGACGGGTTAGGCGGCCGCCGGGCCGCCGCCGGTGCCCGAGCCCTCGCAGGGGACGGCGGCATCCCCGCCCCGGGC
>JBOGHU010000085.1:0-8639 GCA_050742255.1 Acidimicrobiales bacterium | reverse complement strand
GTGGGCGCTGAGGGACTCGAACCCCCGACCCCCTCCTTGTAAGGGAGGTGCTCTCGCCAGCTGAGCTAAGCGCCCGGGGCGTGGGTGACCGTGTCGGCATCAGTTGCCACCGACGCGGGTGATGCGCAGGCCGAGTTGGGCGAACGCCTCGAGGGGTTGGTGGTACCCGCGCTCGAGGTGGTGAACATCGTGGAGCAGCGACGGGCCGTCGGCGGCGGCGGCGGCGATCACGTAGGCGAAGCCGCCCCGAAGGTCGGGGACGGTGATCTCGGCGCCCCGCAGCGAGGAGGGGCCGTGCACGACGGCCGAGTGCATGGCGGTGGTCTCGTTGAACCGGCAGTCCCGTCCCCCGAGGCAGGCGTCGAAGAGCTCCACCTCGGCACCCATCTCCTTCAGCGCGGTCACGTAGGGGAACCGGTCCTCGTAGACCGTCTCGTGCAGGACCGACATGCCCCCGCACTGGGTGAACAGCACCACCAGCGCCGACTGCCAGTCGGTCATGAACCCGGGATGGGTGTCGGTCTGCACCACTGCCGGGCACAGGCCGTCCACCTCGGCCGCCACCCAGTCGTCGGTGATCTCGAAGCGGGCCCCCATGCGGTGGAGCGTGGAGATGGCGGTGACCAGCCGCTCCTGTGGGCAGCCGTGCACCTGCACCCGTCCACCGGTGACCAGCCCCGCCACCAGGTAGCTGAAGCCCTCGATGCGGTCCCCGTCGAGGCGGTGCCGGGCGCCCTGGAGGCGGTCGACGCCCTCGATGACGAAGCGCCGGTCGGGGCGCAGCTCGATGCCCGCCCCCATGCGCTGGAGGAACAGGGCCAGCTCGATGACCTCAGGCTCGATGGCGCAGTTCTCGAGGACGGTCCGCCCCTCGGCCAGGGCGGCGCTGAGCAGGACCGTCTCGGTGGCGCCCACGCTGGGGAACGGCAGCCGGATGCGAGCGCCGTGGAGCCCGATGGCCTTGGCCTCCAGCCCATCGGGGGTCACGGTCACGTCGGCCCCCATGGCCTCCAGGCACGAGACGTGGAAGTCGACGGGGCGGGCCCCGATGCGGTCGCCCCCCACGAGGGGCACGAACGCTTCGCCCATGCGGTGCAGCAGGGGTCCCACCAGGAGGATGGGGATGCGGTTCAGGCGCCCGAAGGACTCCGGGACCCGCGCCGTCTCCAAGGCGGCGGGATCGACCACCACGCTGGCGTCCTCCTGGTCCACGTCGCACCCGAGCGCTCGCAGCATGCTGGCGGTGATCTCGACGTCGCCGATGGCCGGGCAGTTCAGGATCGTGCTGGGCGAGTCGCCCATCACCGCCGCCACCATGTGCTTGGTGACGGCGTTCTTGGATCCCCGCACGGTGACGTCACCCCGCAGCGGTCCGACCGGCTCGATGCTCCACGACGGGCGGGTGGACGGCATGGCTGCCCGAGTCTAGGTCGGCCTGTGGAGCGGAGCGGACGCCAACGGTCCCCGTCCGGCGCCGGTGGTGCCGCCCCACGCCCGGGCCAGCGCCACCAGCGCCCCCGCCGCCTCGTGCTGGAGCTGGGGCAGGGCGGTGGGGGGGAACCAGCGGACCTCCACGATCTCGGGAGATGTCGGCCGCAGCGGAGGATCCTGGCGGCCCCCCAGCGCCGGTCGGGCCCGGTACACCACATCGACCCGCCGGGCACCGGGGTCGACGACCACCGCCGGCTCACCGACCAGCTCGATGGCCAGGTCGACCTCCTCGGCCGCCTCCCGGTGGGCGGCGTCGACGACGCCCTCGCCCCGACGCAGCAGCCCGCCCGGGAACCCCCACCGGTCCCGGTAGGAGTGGCGCACCAGGAGCAGGGCCCCGTCGGCACGCTCGACCACGCAGATGGCACCCACGGTGAACGAGGGTGCCAGGCGGTGGACTACGAACAGCCGTCCCGACCGGGGGAGCAGCCGGTACAGCCTGAGCAGGGCGAGGTGGAGACGGGCCAGCACTGGCGCCGAGCCTATGGGGTCGAGGACTGCTCGCCCCGGGCCCGCGCCAACCGCTCCGCCAGCGCTGGGGTGGCGGCGGCCACCGGCGAGCGGCGGGCTCGGGGGTCGAGGGTGACCAGGTCCTGGCCTGCCGCCTCCACGACGGAGGCGCCCGCCTCGGTGCACACCAGGAGGGCGCCCAGGTAGTCCCAGGGGCCGTGGGCGCCGGGGCTGGCGTCCACGTAGCCGTCGAGGCGGCCGCAGGCCACCGAGCACAGGTCCAAGGAGGCGGACCCCATCGCCCGGAACTGCTGCCACCCCCAGTGGTGGGAGGGTAGGCCGGACAGCCCGACCAGGGCGTCGGCCAGGTCGGCGCAGCCCGAGGGCGCCACGGGCTCGCCGTCCAGTCGTGCCCCGCCGCCCCGCACCGCCTCGAACCGCTCCCCCGAGGCCTGGTTGAGCACCAGCGCGGCCCTGGGGCCGGCGTCGTCGAGGACGCACACGCTGGTGGCGAACCAGGGGATCCCCCGGCTGGCGTTGGTGGAGCCGTCGACGGGGTCGAGGACCGCAACCAGGTCCCGTCGGGGGTGGTGGAGCCCGGACTCCTCGCTGAGCACGCCGAGGCCCGCGTCCAGGAGGACCTCGAGGGCGGCGAGGTCGGCGACCACGTCGATCCGGTACTGGCCGGGACGGTCGGTGGCGGGCCGCCAGTCCTCCAGGGCGGCCAGCCGGCGGCCGACGGCCCGGGCGGCGCCGTCGAGGACCTCGAGGAGCTGGTCGTCGGTCACGGCCCCGACCGTACCGGCGCCCGGTGGCCCGGGTCGGGGGTGGCGGTACGGTTGCGGCGTGGCCGTCGTGGATGTCCCCGGGTTCGTCGCGGAGCTGAAGGACCACGCCGTGGATCATGCCTTCCACGTCCACGACGAGCGGCACTTCGTCGAGACCTACTCGCTCCGCCAGGCGTGGGAGATCGACCTCCACCCCGAGGAGGGCTGCAACGGACCCCTCGACCTGCACCTGGGCCTGGAGGTCGACCCCCGGGTGCTCCTGGCCTTCGAGGACGCCGTCATGCAGCTGGACGAGACGGGGGAGCCCCCCGACGAGTTCCACATCCCCATCGTGTTCACCTGGGCGCTCCCACCGCTGCCGGCCGGGCCCGACCTGCTGCTCCTGGCCACCGAGCTGGCCGGCATCGGCGGCCCCGACTTCCCCCTGGAGGTGTCGGCCATCGACTCCTACGGGGCGGTGACCGACGCCCCCGAGCGCAGCCTGACCGTCGTGGCCCGCCAGGCGGTGACGCTGGCCCAGATCCTCCAGGGCGAGGAGCTGCTGTGCGAGACCCTGGACCGCTGCCTGGCCGTGAGCCGGTACCTGCTGGAACGGGCGCCGGTCTGGCTGGACGGCTCGCAATGATCGGCTGTGCGCTCTCCGGTCGGTGGGCGTCGGTGGACGACGCCGGCTGACCGGAGAAGGCCGGAGAAGAGAAGGGGGCGCTGCTATCGTGCGAGGCGATTCCGGGGTAGCTCAACTGGCGGAGCAGGGGACTGTTAATCCCAAGGTTGCGGGTTCGAGTCCCGCCCCCGGAGCTCGCACCTGGTCGACCGGGGCGGTAGCTCAGTGGTCAGAGCACCCGACTCATAATCGGTGATGTCGTGGGTTCGATCCCCACCCGCCCCACCCCACCCGCCCCACTCCACCCGCCGGAGCTACGCCAGGCGGGGGTCGATGACCAGCTTTCGGTGGGGGGAGCCGGCCTGGCGGGCCCAGGTCGGGCCCACCTGGGCCAGGCCCACCACCTCGTGGTCGACGGTGAGCCGGCCGTGGGCGGCGTGGTCGGTCAGGGCCCGGTACGCGGTGGCGAACTCCTCGGGGGGCGCCACCAGGTTGGAGTGCCCGAGGATGGCCAGCATCTTGCCCCGCACCAGCCCCGAGGGGATCGTGGCCTCCGCCGAGGCTGACTGGCCCAGGTTGACGATGCGGGCCCCGGTCCCCGCCGCCATGGCCGCCGCCACCGCCGGTGGCCCCCACAGGGGGTCGAGGACGACGTCGAGGGGGCCCCCCGCCGCCTCCCGGAACCGCCCCGCCAGCTCCCCCAGATCGGCGTCGTTGGGGCCCAGCGCCACGGTGGCGTGGGCGCCCAGCTCACCCGCCCGAGCCAGGGCCCGGGGGTCCCGCCCGGCGGCCACCACCCGGTCCGCCCCCAGCAGGACGGCGATCTGCACGCCGACCTGGCCCACGACCCCGGTCGCTCCCAGGACCAGCGCCCGCTCCCCGGGCCGGAGCCGGGCCCGCCACGCCAGGCCCAGCCAGGCCGCCACCCCGGCGACGCCGAGGCAACCGGCCAGGGCGTCGGGCACCCCCTCGGGCACCTCGAGGACCGATCCCTCGTCGACCACGGCCCGCTCGGCCATGCTGCCGTCGCCCTCGTAGCCGGCACGGCGCGCGAAGCGGACCCGCCGGCCCGGGAGGAGGGTGTCGCCCTCTACCACCACGCCCACCCCCTCCACGCCCGGTACGTAGGGCACCCGCGGCGGTCCCCCGTAGAAGCGGCCGGAAGCGACCGCCAGGTCCAAAGGGTTGATCGGCGCCGCGGTCACCTCGACCACCGCCTGGCCACCGCCCGGCCGGGGCGGCTCCACCTGGCCCATCCTCGGTGGCTGGCCCACCTGCTCCACCACGGCGGCGCGCACGGGACCCTCCTCTCGCTCGACTCCTGCCTGGCCCAACGCGGCGGGGCCCGGCCGTCTTCCCACCCCCAGGCGTGAGAGGGGCTTCGCACGCAGGTGACCTGGCGACAACGGGGGCGAAACCCGCCCACCGTAGGGTCCCGGCCATGCGGGAGCCGCTCCGCACGCCCCTCTCCGGCCGGGGCTACCTGGTGTCGTGGCGGCTGGCGGGGCGGCGGGTGGTGGTCGTGGGAGGCGGTCCCGTGGCCGAGGGCAAGGTCACCGGCCTGGCCGAGAGCGGGGCCGATCTGGTCGTGGTGAGCCCTGTCCTCACCGACCGCCTGGCCGACCTGGAGGCGGCGGGGACCTTCCGCTGGGTGCCACGGCGCTTCCGGCGCCGCGACGGGCGCGGGGCGGCCCTGGTCATCGCCGCCACCGGCGACCCCGGCGACAACGCCCGGGTGCACCGGCACGCCCGGCGGGCGGGAGCGCTGGTCAACTGCGTGGACGACCCCGACTGCTGCGACGTGACGGTCCCCGCCGTCGTCCGCAGGGGCCCCGCCACCGTGGCGGTCACGACCGACGGCCACAGCCCCGCCGCCGCCCGGTTCCTGCGGGAGGAGCTGGAGCAGCTCCTCCCTGCCGGGACGGGCCAGCTGGTGGCCGAGGCGGCCTGGGCCCGGGCCGAGCTGCGGCGGCGGGGGGAGTACCGGTACGACTACCACGCCTGGCGCCAGCGGCTGTTCGAGCCCGGGTGGGAGGCGGTGACGGTGGGCAACGGTGCCGCCGCCGTGGAGGAGCTGGCCCGCCGCTTCGTGGCCGGCTTCGCCGCCTCCTCCAGCCCCCTGCGGTGCGGGTCGGTGAGCCTGGTCGGCGCCGGCCCCGGTGACCCCGGCCTGCTCACCGTGCGGGGAGCGGAGCTGGTGGCCCGGGCCGACGTCGTGCTCTACGACCGCCTGGTGGCCCCCGAGGTGGTGGCGTCGGCGCCGCCGGCCGCCGTCAGGATCCCCGTGGGCAAGGCACCGGGCCGGGGGCCCGACCAGGCCCGCATCGAGGAGCTGCTGGTCGCCCACGCCGGCACCGGTGCCCACGTGGTCCGCCTCAAGGGCGGCGACCCGTACCTCTTCGGCCGGGGGGCGGAGGAGGTGGCGGCGGTGGCGGGCGCCGGCATCCCCGTGGAGGTGGTCCCGGGCGTCTCCTCGGCCCTGGCCGTGCCCGAGGTGGCCGGCATCCCCCTCACACGGCGGGGCACCTCGTCGTCGTTCGCGGTGATCAGCGGGCACCGGGCGGGGGGCGACGACTACGCCTGGCCCCACCTCGCCCGCGCCGTGGACACCATCGTGGTGCTCATGGGGGCGGCCACGGTGGGCCCGGTGGCGGCCCGGCTGGTGGGGGCGGGCCGGCCCCCGACCCAGCCGGTGGCGGCGGTGGTGGCGGGGACGACCGACGCCCAGGCCGTGCTCCGCACCGACCTGGCCACCCTGGCCGGCGGCGGCCTCACCGTCCCCGCCCCGGCGGTCTTGGTCATCGGCGAGGTGGCGAGGGACGCCTCTTACCCGGGGGCAAGCATCAGCGCGCTCAGCGCTCCCAGCGCTCCAGACGGCGGATCTGCACCGCGCAGTGCTTGTACGACGGCTGGCGGGAGTAGGGGTCGAAGGTGGGGTGGGTGAGGCGGTTGGTCTCGGGGTAGTGCATGGGCACGAACGCCTGGCCCGGCCGCACGGTGTGGGTGGGGAACGCCCGGGCCCGCATCGAGGCCCGCCGGGAGGCGACGACCACCCAGTCGTTGGCGGTGATCCCCAGCCGGTCGGCGTCGATGGGGGAGAGCTCGACATAGGGCAGCGCCGGGTACAGGGTGCGGAGGACGGCTGACTTGGCCGTGCGGGTCTGGGTGTGCCACTGGCTCGAGCTGCCCCGCCCGGTGAGGAGGACGAACGGGTACTGCTCGGTCGTCGGCTCCCGGGGCGGCCGGGGGTCCTCGAACAGGAACCGGGCCCGGCCGTCGGGGTGGTGGTAGCGGCCGTCCTCGAAGAGCCGGCGCTCGGGGGTGGGATCGTCGGCGCCGGCGGGGAAGGGCCACTGCACCCCACCCCGCTCCCCGATCATCCTGTAGTCGCTGATGCCGGTGATGTCGCAGGGCTGGCCCGCCGACAGCCGCTTGAGGACCTGGAAGGCGGCTTCGGGAGACTCCCACTCGGCGAAGAGCTGGCCGCAGCCCCAGCCCTCCGCCAGCAGCTTGAGGATGGAGAAGTCGGCCAGGGCCACGCCCGGCGCCCGGGCCACCCGCTTGATCAGCCCCAACCGGCGCTCGGAGTTGATGAAGGTCCCCTCCTTCTCCCCCCACCCCGCCGCCGGGAGGACCAGGTCAGCCCGGCGGGCGGTCTCGGTGGTGGCATAGAGGTCCTGCACCACGAGGAAGTCGAGGCGCCCCAGCAGGTCGTGGAGGTCGGTGTGGTTGATCCACGAGTGGGCCGAGTTGGTGGCCAGCACCCACAGGCCGCGGATCTCGCCGGTGTTGATGCCCTCGACGATCTGGTCGTAGGCGTAGCTGGCCCGGTCGGGCACCCGGGCCGGGTCGATGTCGAGGAGGCGGGCCACCTGGGCCCGGTGGGCGGGATCGGCGAAGCTCCGCCCGCCCAGCAGGTTGGTGGTGTTGGAGAACAGCCGCGAGCCCATGGCGTTGCACTGGCCGGTGATGGAGTTGGCGCCGGTGCCGGGTCGGCCCATGTTGCCGGTCATGAGGGCCAGGTTGATGATGGCCTGGGCGGCCCGCACCCCCTCGTGGCTCTGGTTGACGCCCATGGTCCACCACAGCGAGACCCGCTGGCCCCCGTGGATGGTGGCGGCCAGCCGCTCGACGGCGTCGGCCCCGAGGCCGGTGGCGGCGCCGGCCCGCTCGGGGGTGAACGGCGCCAAGTGGGCGGCGAAGTCGTCGAAGCCCCGGGTGTGGGCGTCGATGTAGGCCCGGTCGATCCACCCCCGGTCGACCAGCACGTGGGCCAAGCCGTACAGGAGGGCCAGGTCGGACTTGGGGGCCAGGGCGTAGTGCTGGGTGGCGGCCACCGCCGTCTCGGTGGCCCGGGGGTCCACCACCACGATCTCGGGGTGGTGGGGGTTGCGGCAGATCCGCTCCCACATGATGGGGTGGGCGATGCAGAGGTTGGAGCCGATTAGAACGATGACGTCTGACGCCTCGAGGTCGGCGTAGGTGTAGGGCGGGGCGTCGAAGCCGAAGGACCTGGTGTAGGCGACCGCGGCCGTGGCCATGCACTGGCGGGTGTTCCCGTCGCCGTGGATCAGGCCCATGCCGAACTTGGCCAGCGAGCCGAGCAGGGCCATCTCCTCGGTGGGGATCTGGCCGGTGCTCAGGAAGGCGACCGAGGCGGGGCCGTGGGCGGCCTGGACGGCTTGGAAGCGCTCCACGAAGGTGGCGACGGCGGCCTCCCAGTCGACCGGCTCGAGGTGTCCGTCCCCGCCTCGCCGGAGGGGCGTGGTGGCCCGATCCGGTGCCCGCAGGGGCGCCAGCGCCTCCCACCCCTTGGGGCAGGCCATCCCCAGGTTGACCGGGTACTCGGTGGTCGGCGAGAGGTTCACCGCCTCACCGGCGCGGAGGTGGACGTCGAGGGAGCAGCCCACCGAGCAGTACCCGCAGATCATGGCGGTGGTGGCGTCGGGGGCCAGGTGGGCGGGGACCTGGCCCAGCCCGAAGCCGCCTGGCCGGCGCACCAGCTCGGCGGTCCGGGCGCCGTCCCGGCGTCGGACGAGCCCGGCCGCCGCCCGCAGGGGCCGCCTCACCCGATGCCTCCCGGCATCCGGGGGGCGGCCACGGCGGTGAAGAACTGCCACCGCTCGAGGAGCTCCCCGGCCAGCACGGCCACCAGGCCCGCCACGGCCAGGGCGGCGGCGGCCGGGGGCCGGGGAGAGTCGGCGAGGAGGAGCAGCGGGGCCGCCACGCCGCCCAGGGCACCGGCGCCGAGGCGCCAGCCCGTGGCCGCCGCCTGCTCCCGGGCCAGGAGGTGGGCCGTGCGGGCC
>JBOGHU010000084.1:0-16040 GCA_050742255.1 Acidimicrobiales bacterium | reverse complement strand
CACGTACCCCGCCCCGGCCCGCAGGGCGCCCCCGGCGGCCAGGCCGGCGGCGCCCGCCATGCCCGCCGAGCCGGCCACCACCCACACCGCCGAGCGCCACTTGTGGGTCTCCACCGGGCGCCGTGGCAGCCAGGCGGCGATGTCCCCGTCGGTCACCAGGTGGGCCCGGGCCGCCGAGGTGTCGAGCCCGATGTCGGCCACCTCCACCTCGCCGGCCAACGCCGCGCCGGCTCCGAGGAGCAGGCCGGGCTTGAGGGCGGCGAAGGTCACCGTCCGCCCCGCCGCCAGGGCGCCTCCCCGCACCTCGCCGGTTAGGCCGGCCACCCCGCTGGGGATGTCGACCGCCAGCACCGGCGTCCGGCCGGGGTCAGGCGGCTCCCAGCCTCCCCGCAGGCCGGTCCCGAAGGCGGCGTCGATCACCAGGTCGGCAGGCGGCAGGCGGGGTCCGGTGGCGGCGGCGTCGACGACCGCCACCCGCACGCCCCGGCGGCGGAGGCGGCGGGCCGCCTCCCGCCCGTCGGCGCCGTTGTTCCCCTTCCCCGCCACCACCACCACCCGCCGGCCGTAGCTCCCCCCCATCACCGCCACCGCGGCCCGGGCCACCGCCGCCCCGGCCCGACCGACCAGCACCTCGGTGGGCTCGGACGAGGCGGCGTCGATCTCCCCCATCTCAGCGGGGGTCACGACCGGGATCACCGGCGGGGGCGCCGGTCGTCGACCGCAGCCACGCCCGCATCCTCGCGCGGCGGGCCCAGCCGCGGTTTGTGAAGCCTCGACCCCGCCGGTGCCGGTCCCGTCACCACAAAGCCGCGCCCGGCGCCCCGGTTCCCGGGGTCACAGGGCCACCGCGATGGCCTGGGCCACCCGGGCGGTGTGGGTGATGGTCAACCGCCACTGGGACACGCCCAGCTCGGCGGCGAGGGCGGCGGCCTTGCCGTGCAGGCGCACCGAGGGGGCGCCCGAGGGGGCGCGCACCACCTCGATGTCCCGCAGGGGGCACCGCCACAGCCCCACGCCCATGGCCTTCAGCACCGCCTCCTTGGCGGCGAAGCGGGCCGCCAGGCGCTCGGTGGGATCGCGGCGGCGGGCGGCGTAGGCCCGCTCGGCCTCGCTGAAGAGCCGGTCGGCGAGCCCGGGGGTGCGGTCCAGGGCCAGGCGGAACCGGTCCAGCTCGACCAGGTCGGTGCCGACCCCGATCACCTCACGTGGCCCTCCAGCGCTCGGCCAGCACCCGCACCGGCTCGGTCAGCAGGTCGGCGATCCCCACCTGGCCCAGCACCTCCTCCGACAGGGTGGGCTCGACCTCGGTGACGGCGTCGACCAGGGCGTCGAGGCGGCCCTGGTAGCCGGCCAGGACCGTCCTGGCGGTGGCGGGCGGCAACGGGCCGGCGAACCGAGCGTGCAGCAGGGTGATCCCGGTGGCCTGGTTGTCCTTCACCTCGGGGACGATCACCACCACCCGGCCGTCGTGGCCCCTGGCCACCGTGACCTCCCGCTGGGCGGCGGCGCGGTGCTTGGTGCCCCTCAGCGTGGGGTCTCGCTCGGTCCGCGAAGCCAGCGCCGCCGCCACCCCGCCCTTGTCCTCGACGTGGACGGTGGCGATCCCGCCGGCCAGGTCCCCCTCGATGCGGTAGCGGGTGTGGCCGGTCACCTCGGCCACGGCCGGGCCCAGGGCGGCGAGGGTGCGAAGGGCGTGGTAGCTCAGATGGTCCCGGCCCACGCCCGCGGCCAGCACCGCCCGGACCAGAGGGGCGGCGAAGAGGGCCTCCTCGGACCGGGAGATCCCGACGGTGACCGTCTTGGCCTGGTGCTTGATGGCGTCGACGGGACGGGTCAGCTCCTCGATGCCCCGGGTCAGGACGTTGATCAGGTCCTCGACCACCGCGCTCGGCGTGCCCACCTTCCCGTGGTCGAGCTGGTACTCCTGGAGGGGGAGGGCGCCGGTTCCGTAGCGAAGCAGCGAGACCAGCCGGATGGCGGTGCTGGCCTCGAGGTGGCCGTCGTAGGCGCCGCTGCGCAACCCCTCGAGGATCCGGGCGCTGACCGGGGCCAGGGCCAGGGCCAGCCGCGGCTCCAGCCCGGCGTCCCCCCCGACCGAGACGGCGGACTCCACCGCGCCCCGGGCCTGGCGGAGCAGGGTGGCCTGGGCGTCGATGGCCAGCGCCGCCTCGTAGCCGAAGAGGTGGCCGACCATGGCCGAGAGCACGAAGGCCAGCCGGGGGTGCACGGCGGGCACCCCCACCACGCCCAGGGCCTCGCCGAAGCGACCGTCACCGTCGTTCGCCACCACGATGGGGGCGGCCTTGTGGGCCCGGTAGATGGCCACCTCCTTGGCCACGTCATCGGCGTTGGACCCCGACATCCCGGCTGCGCAGACCAGGACCAGCGGCTCGGAGGACAGGTCGATGTGCTTCTTGTCCTCGGTGGCGTCGCAGGCGATCGACTTGTAGCACAGCTCGGAGAGCTTGATCCGGATCTCCTGGGCGGCGACACGGTTGGGCCCGCTCCCGACCACCGCCCAGCTCCGGCGGGGAGGGGCGTGGCGGCCGGCGAGCTCGGCGATCTGGGGACGGCGGGCCAGCACCTGGGACATGGCCTCGGGGAGCTGGCGCAGCCCCGCCAGCAACTCGCCGGCACCGGGGCGGGGGGGGCACCCGGCGGCGTCGGCGATGGCCTCGGCCAGCAGGAACCCGGCCGCCACCTGGGCGTAGAAGGCCTTGGTGGAGGCCACGCTCATCTCCACGTCCCTGCCGTCGGAGGTGTACAGCACGCCGTGGGCCCTCTCGGCCAGGTCGCTCCCCCGCCGGTTGACCACCGCCACCACCAGGGCCCCGCGGGCCCGGACCAGGTCGACGGTGCGGTTGGTGTCGGTGGTCGTGCCCGACTGGCTCAGGGCCACCACCAAGGTGTCGCCCATGTCGTCGCGAAGGCCGAACCCCGACAGCTCGGTAGCGGGCATGGCCGTCGCCGACAGGGAGCTCCCCACCACCGCGTCGGCGACGGCGGCGGCGGCGGCGGCGGCGGCCACCGCCGCGGTCCCCTGGCCGATGGCCACGACGCGGTGGACGGCGCCGCTGCGCAGACCCCGCCGGACCAGGTCGGGGAGGGCGTCGTCGCCCAGCCCCACCTCCAGGTGGCCGTCCCGCTCGACCACCCTGCCCCGCAGCGTCTTGCGCAGGGCCTGGGGCGCCTCCGATATCTCCTTGAGCAGGTAGTGGGGGAAGCTGCCTCGGTCGACGTCGCGGGTGGTCATCTCGGCGGTGCGGACCTCGCCCTCGGCCACGGGCAGGGCCACGCCGTCGTAGCCCCGGCGCCGCACACCGGCGAGGGTCCCGGCACCAGCCCGGTCGAGGACGACGATCTGGCCCCGGACGGGCGCCTCGCCGTCCATGCGCAGGTACCGACCCGTCTCCCCGATCACCCCGTACGGCTCGCTGGCCACGACGTAGGCGTCCTCGGCCAAGCCGACATAGAGAGCCTGCCCGCCGCCCTGAAGGGCCAGGAGGACCCGGTCGGGGACCTCGGCGGCGTTGGCGGCGATGGCCACCGAGCCCTGGAAGGAGGCGGCGGTGGTCCGCAGGGCGTCCTCTGGCGGGAGCCCGCCGGCCATGGCCCGCGACACCAGGACGGGGACGAGCTTGGCGTCGGTGGTGAACTCGAGGGGGATGCGCACCCCGGCCCGCCCCCCCAGCTCGGCGTGGTTGTCGATGTCGCCGTTGAGGGCGGCGGTGACGTAGGGGCCGTCGGTCAGGCCCTCCTCCTCCTGGTTGAGGGGGTGGGCGTTGGCCTCCGACACCACGCCCACGCTGGCCCAGCGCGTGTGGCCCACGACGGTGGCGGCGGCGGTGCCCGACGCCAGCGCCCGGCCCAGCAGGTCGTCACCCTCGATGGCGGCGCGCAGGGCCCGGGTGTTGTCGCCCAGCTCACCGATCTCGCTGGCGGCCTTGTAGACGAAGCTGAGGTGGCCGAGGGGAGCCCGCACGGCCAGGGACGGGAACAGCGGGTCGCCGGACCGGGCGGCGACCGCCGCCCCCACCTCGGGGGCGGCCAGGTCGAGCCCGTGCCCCGACACCAGCACGTGGATCCCCGCCGAGTCCCGGCCCCGGACCTCCAGGCGGTCGAGGGCCGACAGGGCCGTCTGCAGCGACAGGTAGGCGTCGAGGGCGGCGTCGCCGAGGGCGGCACGGGCGCCGGCCAGCCTGGCGACGGCGGCGGCGGTCCCCAGCCGGTCCCGGCGCACCGCCCAGGCGCTGTCCCGGAGGCGCAGGAGGGCGGCGGTGAGGTCCTCCAGGGCCGAGCCGGCGGCGTCGACCTCCCCGGTGTCCACGGCGTGCTCGACGGCATCGGCCCGCCGCTCCAGCGCCGCCAGGCGCTCCTCCACCTCCCGCCCCAGGCGGGGGTCGGACAGCACCGCCCGGGCGCCGGGACGGCCCCTCAGTCGACGGTCGAGCTCCTCGACCGCCGACGCGGTCCGGTCGAGGGCGCCGGCCAGGGCGGCCCCGCCCCCCACCCCGTGGACCAGAGAGGTCAGGGAGTGCTCGGCCTGGTCCAGCAGGGCGACGATCACCCGCCGGTCGGGCGGTCGCCGTCCCGAGGGTCGCCGGAGGACGGCGACGATCCCACACACGGGTGGCAACCTAGCGCCCGGCGGGGTCGTCCCCGCCCGGCGGGGGGTCGGTCGGCCCCGCCAGCCGGGCCACGCTGGCCGAGAGGCGGTCGGCGGCGGCGGCGGCCTGCTCCTCGCTGGCCGCCTCCACCATGACCCGTACCACCGGCTCGGTGCCGCTGGGGCGGATCAGGACCCGGCCCTGCGGCCCCAGCTCGGCCTCCACGGCGGCGATCTCACCGGCCAGGGCCCGGTCCAGGTCGAGGCCCTCCCGATCCGCCAGCTGCACGCTGCGCAGCGCCTGGGGGAGCGGGGTCATGGCCGAGGTGGCCAGGTCAGCCAGGGACCGGCCGGCGCGGCGCATGACGTCCAGCACCTGCACGCCGGTCAGCACGCCGTCGCCGGTGGTGGCCAGGTCGGCGAAGACGACGTGGCCCGACTGCTCCCCCCCGAGGGACCAGCCGCCCGACTCCAGGGCCGCCAGCACGTATCGATCCCCCACGGGGGTCTCCACCACCGTGACGCCCAGCTCGGCCATGGCCAGCCGGAGCCCGAGGTTGGCCATCACCGTGACCACCACGGTCCGGTCGGCCAGGCGGCCCCGGGCCAACAGGTCGGCGGCGCAGACAGCGATGAGCTGGTCGCCGTCGACCAGGCGGCCCCGGTGGTCGACGGCCAGCACCCGGTCGGCGTCACCGTCGAGGGCGAGGCCGACGTCGGCGCCGGCTGCCACCACCGCCCGACGCAGGGGCTCGAGGTGGGTCGACCCGCACCACGCGTTGATGTTCCGGCCGTCGGGCGCGGCGTGGAGGGCCTCCACCTTGGCCCCCAGGCGACCCAGCACCGCCGGGCCCACGGCCGAGGCGGCCCCGTGGGCGCAGTCCACCACCACCGCCAGCCCGTCGAGGCGGCGTCCGTCCACCGACGCCACCAGCGCCTCGACGTAGCGCTCGGTGCCACCCCGGTCCTCCCCCACCACTCCCACCCCGACGCCGGTGGGAGAGGACCTGGCCCCGCCGGGGCCGGCGGCGACCAGGCGGTCGAGCTCCGCCTCCAGCCGCAGCTCCACCTCGTCGCCCAGCTTGCGGCCGCCGCTGGCGAAGAGCTTGATGCCGTTGTCGGGGAAGGGGTTGTGCGACGCCGAGATCACCGCCGCCGGGACCCCCTCGGCCGCCGACAGCCAGGCCACGCCGGGCGTGGGCAGCACACCGAGGCGCACCACCGGGACCCCCTCGGCCGCCACGCCGGCCGCCAGCGCCGCCTCCAGCATGGGCCCCGAGCAGCGGGTGTCCCGCCCGATCAGGAAGCGGGGTCCCCGGAGCACCCGGGCGGCGGCCCGACCCAGCGCCAGGGCCAGCTCGGGCGTCAGCTCGGCGTTGGCGACCCCCCGCAGGCCGTCGGTGCCGAACCGCAGCGCCACCGGCCTGTCAGCGCTTGGAGTACTGCGGCGCCTTGCGGGCCTTCTTGAGGCCGTACTTCTTGCTCTCCTTGGCCCGGGCGTCCCGGGTGAGGAAGCCGGCCCGCTTGAGCGTGATCCGCAGGTCGGGATCGGCCTCGACCAGGGCCCGGGCGATGCCGAGACGAAGCGCCCCGGCCTGGCCCGACGTGCCACCCCCGTCCATGGTGGCGTCCACGTCGTAGGCCTCGGCGGTGGCCGTCATCCGCAGGGGGGCGGTGAGGATCGTGCGGTGGGTCTTGGACGGGAAGTAGTCGTCGAGCGGGCGCCCGTTGACGACGACCGTCCCGCTCCCGGGCCGCAGGCGGACCCGGGCGACCGCGTGCTTGCGACGGCCGGTGGCCTGCACGAGTGGTGCGACACCCACCTCTGCCACCTCAGCGCCGCGCCTTGCGCCGGGCGGCGGGCAGCTCCAGGGGAACCGGTCGCTGGGCGTGGTGGGGGTGGTCGGGGCCGGCGTAGACCCGCAGCTTGCGCAACATGGCCCGGCCCAGGCGGTTCTTGGGCAGCATGCCCTTGACGGCGCGGCGCACGACCTCCTCGGGCTTGGTGGCCAGCAGATCGCGGTAGCGGCGGACCGACAGCCCTCCCGGGTACCCGCTGTGGCGATGGACCACCTTGGTGGTCGCCTTGTCGGCGGAGAGGACGACCTTGGCCGCGTTCACCACGACCACGTGGTCGCCAGTGTCGAGGTGGGGGGCGAAGGTGGGCTTGTGCTTGCCCCGCAGCCGGCTGGCCACCTCAGTGGCCAGCCTCCCGAGGACCAGGCCGTCGGCGTCGACGACGTGCCACCGTCGCTCGATGTCGCTGGCACACGGGGAGAAGGTCGGCACGGTAACCCTTCGGCTTGGGCGGTGGCTCGGTCGGGCCGGGCCCGACCACGACAGTCCCCAGCATAGGAAAGGCGGCACCAGGGGGCAACGTCGGGGCGCACACCCTCAGCCACCCCGGCCGGGGGCCGGGGGGGGCGGGGCCGGGGGGTGGTCGCCCCGCAGCTCCCGGTAGGCCCACGCCGTCCCCGCCACGGCCACCAGCACGGCGGCGCTGTCGATGAAGAAGGCGGAGGACTTGGAGCCCACCACGAGCTGGGCGTCTCCGCCCAGGTCGGCCACCAGGCCGGAGAGGACGAGCAGGCAGGAGCCGCCGCCGACGAGCACCGCTCCCGCGGTCACCGCCTGCACGACGGCCGGGGGGACAGCGGTCGACCGCTCCCCCCCGGCCTGGCGCAGCAGGGCCAGGGCCACGGGGACGAGGAGGAGGAGGGGGACCGATACCAGGCTGGCCCCGATCTGCACCCGGTTGAGGAGGCCGAAGTCCTCCACGAAGCCGTAGGCCTCAGCTGAGGCGGTGGTCATGCCCAGCACCGCGGCCAGGAGCACCGCCGCCCCGGCGGCGACCAGGGCCAGGGCGGCCAGCGCCGACGGGGGGGTCACGGCCTGCGGGTCGGGGGGCGGAGGGCCCGGTGGGTGAGTCGGGGGCGGCCCGTGGTGAGGCTGGGGGGCCGCGCCGGGAGCGGGGGCGGCGGCCGGGGCTCCGGCTCGTGGGGGGAAGGCGGCTGCTGGCTCGGGTCGGTCATGGCCAGAGCCTCGCGCACGGAGCCGGTGCTCCTGGTGGTATGGCCCGAAGAGGGCCACGGGCTACCCAAGGAGCACCTCCCACAGGCACAGGCCGTGGGGCGGGGCCAGCTGGCCCGCCCGGCTGCGGTCGGCCGCGTCCAGGACGGCCCGCACGTCCCCCGCCCGGCGACGGCCGCGACCCACCTCCACGAGGGTGCCCACGATGCTGCGCACCATCTGGTGGCAGAAGGCGTTGGCGGTGATCTCGAAGCGCAGCAGGCCCTCGCCGGCGTCGGTCCAGCCGGCGTCGAGGACCCGGCGCACCAGGGTGGGCGGGCCCACCCCGGGGGGCACCCGGGGCCGTCGGCAGAACGAGGCGAAGTCGTGCTCCCCGATGAGCGGATCGCACCCGAGGCGCATGGCGGCCAGGTCGAGCGGCACCTCGACGTGCCAGGAGGTGGCGGCGAGGAACGGGTCGGGCACGGGCCGGTTGAGGACCGTGTACCGGTACCGGCGGGCCCGGGCCGAGCGGCGGGCATCGAAGCCGGGGGGCGCCACCGACGCCTCCCGCACCACGATCGCCGGGGCGCACAGCCGGTTGAGGGACCGCCGCAGGGACCAGAGGTCGAGGTCGTCGACGGAGGCCTCGAAGGACACCACCTGGCCCCAGGCGTGGACGCCGGCGTCGGTGCGCCCGGCGCAGGTGAGCGTCACGGGACGGCCCAGGACCTGCCCCACCGCCGCCGCCAGTGTCCCCCCCACCGTGGTGGCACCGGGGTTGGGGGCGAACCCGGCGAAGCCCCGCCCGTCGTAGGCGACGGTCAGCCGGACCCGCCCACCGGGCGGGCCCGGGATGGGGGCCGAGCCGCCCTCAGACGAGCTCGATCCTCGCCATCGGCGCGTTGTCGCCCGGACGCGGGCCGAGCCTGAGGATCCGGGTGTAGCCGCCGGGCCGCTCGGCGTACCGGGGGGCGACGTCCTCGAACAGCTTGTGGGCTATCTCCTTGTCCCCGAGGAAGGAGACGACCTGGCGGTGGCGGTGCAGGCCGCCCTTCCTGGCCTTGGTGATGAGCTTCTCGGCCACCGGGCGCAGGGCCTTGGCCCTGGCCTCGGTGGTGACGATGCCCTCGGCCGCTATGAGCGACGCCGCCAGGTTGGCCAGCATGAGCCGCTGGTGGGCGCTCGAACCGCCCAGGCGGCGGCCCTTGGTCGGGGTGCCCGGCATGGTCGGCTACTCCTTCTTCCGCAGGGAGAGCCCGCGCTCGTCGAGCTTCTGGATCACCTCGTCGAGCGACTTCTGGCCGAAGTTGGTCACCGCCAGGAGGTCCTCCGCGGTCCGCTCCAGCAGCTCCCCCACGGTGTTCACCTGGGCCCGCTTGAGGCAGTTGCGGGGACGCTCGGAGAGATCCAGGTCCTCGATGGCCAGGTCGAGGTCGGACGAGCCCACGGCGGTCCTGCCCACCTCGCCCAGCTCCAGGCCCTGGGGCACCTCGCTCATGTCGGCCACCAGGCCCACGAGGGACCGCAGCGTGTCGCCCGCCGACGCCAGGGCGTCCCTCGGGGTGACCGAGCCGTCGGTCTCGATGTCGAGCACCAGCCGGTCGAAGTTTGTGGACTGCTCGACCCGCGTGGGCTGCACGTCGAAGGTCACCCGGCGCACGGGCGAGAAGATGGAGTCGACCGGGATGACCCCGATGGTCGCCGAGCTCTTGTTGCGCTCGGCGGGCACGTACCCCCGGCCCCTCGCCACGGTGATGTCGACGGCCAGACGGCCCTTGTCGTTGAGCGTGGCCAGGTGGAGCTCGGGGTTGAGCACCTCCACGTCCGCCGTGACGGCGACGTCACCGGCAGTGACCTCGGCCGGTCCCTGAGCCTCGAGGCGGACCGTCACCGGCTCGTCGCTGGCGCAGACGAGCACCAGGTCCTTGAGGTTGAGGATGATGTCGGTGACGTCCTCGGTGACGCCGCGGATGGTCGAGAACTCGTGCAGGGCTTCGTCGAAGCGGACCTGGGTCACCGCCGCACCGGGGATCGACGACAGCAGGGTCCGGCGCAGCGAGTTGCCCAGGGTGTGGCCGAACCCCGGCTCCAGAGGGCTGATGGCGAACCGCTGGCGGTTGCCTTCCGGGTCGCCCAGGAGCTCGACCGTGGGTCGCTGGATAACGAGCATGTGTTCTCCCTCCGGCTCGGGCACCGTCGACCGAGCCGAGCTGGTGCAGTGTCCTCCTTGCTGACTCCTGTTGCGCTACTTGCTGTAGAGCTCGACGATGAGCTGCTCGCGGACGGGCAGATCGATGTGCTCCCGGCGGGGCAGGCCCCGGACCGTCACCGAGGCGCCGCCGTCGGCCGCCTCGAGCCAGGCCGGGACCTGGCGGTCGAGGGTGTCGAGGTTGTGGCGGATGACGATCATGGACCGGGCCTTGTCCCGCAGGGCCACCACGTCGCCCTGGCGGACCACGTAGGACGGGACGGTCACCCGGCGCCCGCCTACCGCCACGTGGCCGTGGCGTACCAGCTGGCGGGCCTGGGCCCGGCTGGCTCCCCACCCGGCCCGGAAGACCACGTTGTCGAGGCGCAGCTCCAGCATGCGCAGCAGGTTCTCGCCTGTGACCCCCCGCTGGCGGCTGGCCTCCTCGTAGAGGTTGTGGAACTGCTGCTCCATGAGACCGTAGATGCGCCGGGCCTTCTGCTTCTCCCGGAGCTGGACCTGGTACTCGGAGTCCTTGCGCCGCAGTTGCGTCCGACCGTGCTCACCGGGGGGGTAGGGGCGCCGCTCGACGGGGCACTTGGTCGAGTAGCACTTGGCACCCTTCAGGTAGAGCTTCATCTTGTCCCGCCGGCACAGCCGGCACACCGATTCCGTGTAACGGGCCATCAGACCCTCCTTCGCTTGGAGGGACGGCAGCCGTTGTGGGGCACGGGGGTGACGTCCTTGATGCCGGCCACCTCGATGCCGGTGCCCATGATCGACCTGATCGCCGTCTCCCGCCCCGAGCCCGGCCCCTTCACCAGCACGTCGACCTTGCGCACGCCGTGCTCCATGGCCTGGCGGGCGCACTGCTCGGCGGCCATCTGGGCGGCGAAGGGCGTCGACTTGCGCGACCCCTTGAACCCGACGTTGCCCGCCGAGGCCCAGGCCACCACGTTGCCCTCCTGGTCGGAGATGGTGATGATCGTGTTGTTGAAGGAGCTCTTGATGTGGGCCACCCCGTAGGTGACGTTCTTGCGCTCGCGACGCCGGGGTCGGCGCCCACCGGGCTTGGGCTTAGCCATCGTCTCGCTCCCGTGGGGACATGGTCACTTCTTCACCTTCTTCTTGCCGGCGACGGTCTTCTTGGGGCCCTTGCGGGTCCGGGCGTTGGTGTGGGTGCGCTGCCCCCGCACGGGCAGGCCCCGCCGGTGCCGCACGCCCTGGTAGCTGCCGATCTCGATCTTCCGCTTGATGTCCTGGGACACCTCCCGGCGCAGGTCGCCCTCGACCCGGGCGTTCTGGTCGATCCAGCCCCGGATCCGGGTCACCTCCTCGTCGGTGAGGTCACGCACCCTGGTGTCGGGGTCGGTCCCCACCGTCGCGCAGACCTGACGGGCGGTGGACGGCCCGATGCCGTAGATGTAGGTGAGGGCGATCTCCAGCCGCTTCTCCCTGGGGATGTCGACGCCGGCTATGCGGGCCATGCCCTACCCCTGCCGCTGCTTGTGGCGGGGGTTGGAGCAGATGACCTGGACCCGCCCGTGCCGACGGATGACCTTGCACTTCTCGCAGATCCTCTTGACGCTGGGACGGACCTTCATGGCTGCCTCCTGCACCACCGCATCTGACCGCCTGGGACCACTACTTGTACCGGTACGTGATCCGACCCCGCGTGAGGTCGTAGGGCGTCAGCTCCACCTGCACGCGGTCACCGGGGAGGATGCGGATGTAGTGCATCCGCATCTTCCCCGAGATGTGCGCCAGCACCTCGTGGCCGTTGTCGAGCTCGACCCGGAACATGGCGTTGGGCAGCGGCTCGGTGACCTTCCCCTCCAGCACGATCGCGTCTTCCTTGGGCTTGGGCAGTATCAGACCTCCGGGCTGGACCGGCATCGGACCAGGGACAAATCGGGCCAGGGTGGAGCTGGCGCTGGCGCTTCACCGCGAACGTGGCCCACCACCACGAGCCGGCTACACACCATAGCGGGAAGCCCTCCGCCCTCCAACACCGGCCGCCCGGTCACGGGAGGGTGAGCACCTGGGGACCGTCCTCGGTGATGGCGATGGTGTGCTCGAAGTGGGCCGAGACCGAGCCATCCACGGTGACCACGCTCCAGCCGTCGGCCAGGGTGCGGGTCTCGGGTCGGCCCAGGTTGACCATCGGCTCCACGGCGAAGACGTTGCCCACCCGCAGCCGGGGCCCTCGTCCGGGGGGGCCGTGGTTGGCCACCGCCGGCTTCTCGTGCATGGCGGTGCCGATGGCATGGCCGGCGTACTCCCGCACGACCGAGAAGCCGGCCCCCTCGGCCACCGTCTGGACCGCGTGGCCGATGTCGGACAGACGGTTCCCGTCCCGCATCTGGCTGATGCCGACCCACAGGCTCTCCTCGGTGACCTGGAGCAGCTTCTCCACCTCGGGGGAGACGGCCCCGACCGGCCAGGTGAAGGCGGCGTCGCCGTGGTAGCCCTGCACGATGGCGCCGCAGTCGATGGAGATGACGTCCCCCTCCTCCAGGGGCCGATCGTCGGGGATGCCGTGGACGATGACGTGGTTGGGCGAGGCGCAGATCACGGCCGGGAAGCCGTGGTAGTTGAGGAAGTTCGAACGGGCCCTCCGCCGGTGGATGACCTCCCGCCCGATGCGGTCGAGGGTGGCGGTGGTCGTCCCCGGGCGGATGGCGTCACGGATGCGGGCGTGCATCTCGGCCACCACCCTGCCGGCCTTGCGCATCTTGTCGATCTCCTGGCCGCTACGGCGCATGCTCCTCCTCTCGCCGTCGGTGGGCGATCACCGCCACCAGCCGCTCCGTCACCTCGTCGGCGTCCCCCCGCCCGTCCACGGTCACCAGCAGGCCCCGGCCCTCGAACCAGGCGATGAGCGGCTCGGTGTCCCGCTCGTACAGCGCCAGGCGACGGTTCACGGCCTCGGGGGTGTCGTCGTCGCGCTGGACGACCTCCCCCCCGCAGCGGTCGCAGACCCCCTCGACCTCGGGGGGAGCGGCGGTCGAGTAGGTGGCCCCGCAGTGGCGGCACACCCGACGCCGGTCCAGCCTGGCCAGCACCTCCTCGGGCGGGACGTCGAGGTTCACGACGAGGTCGACCCCCTCCGGCTCGGTCATCTCCAGCAACGCCCGGGCCTGGGCCACGGTCCGGGGGAACCCGTCGAGGACGAAGCCCGACCTCACGTCGTCGCCACCCAGCCGCTCCGCCACGATACCCACCATGAGGTCGTCGGGGAGCAGCTCACCGGCGTCGATGTGCTCCTTGGCCCGACGGCCCAGCTCGCTGCCGGCCCGCACCGCACGCCGCAGGATGTCGCCGGTGGCGACGTGGGCCACCGAGTAGTGGCGGGCCAGGCGGGCGCTCTGGGTCCCCTTGCCGGCGCCCTGGCGCCCCAGCACCACGAGCCGGACACCCGTGCTCATCGCTGCCAGGACCGGGCCACGGCGCGAGGTGGCGGCACTAGGTGAGGAAGCTCTCGTAGTTCCGCATCATGAGCTGGCTGTCGATCTGCTTCATGGTCTCCAGCGCCACGCCCACGGCGATGAGCAGCGAGACGCCGCCGAACCCGCTGAAGGCCTGGACGTCGAAGACCGCCAGGGCGATGGAGGGGACCAGGGCGATGGCGGCGATGAACAGCGCGCCCGGGAGGGTGATGCGGGAGAGGATCTTGGCCAGGTACCGCTCGGTCTGGGGCCCGGGGCGGATGGCGGGGATGAACCCGCCCTGCTTGCGGATGGTGTCGGCCTGCTTGACCGGGTCGAAGGTGATGGCGGTGTAGAAGTAGGCGAAGAACACGATCATCATGCCGAACACCAAGATGTAGGCCAGGCTGTCCTGCTGGAGCAGGTTGACGTCGATCCAGCCACGCACGCTGTCCCAGAACCCCCCCGCCGGCAGCACGTTGCTGGCGAGGACCGGCAGGTACAGCACGGAGCTGGCGAAGATGATCGGGATCACGCCCGACTGGTTGACCTTGAGGGGGATGTAGCTGCTCTGGCCGCCGTACATCCGCCGCCCCACCACCCGCTTGGCGAACTGCACCGGGATGCGGCGCTGGCCCTGCTCGATGAAGACGATGGCGGCCAGGATGGCCAGGGCCACCATGACCACCACGCCCAGGACCAAGAGGCTGTTCTCGGCCCGGATGCGCGCCCCCTCGGTGGGCAGGACGCTCACCACCGAGGCGAAGATCAGCAGCGACATGCCGTTGCCTATGCCCCGCTGGGTGATGAGCTCGCCCATCCACATGAGCAGGGCGGTCCCGGCGGTGAGGGACAGGACCACCAGGGACAGGGTAGGGACGGTGCGCTCGGGGATGAGCTGGACGTTGCTGGTGCCGAGCAGCCCCCCTGCCCCGGGCGTGCTGAAGAGGAAGGCCAGACCGGTCGACTGCAGGAGCGCCAGGGCCACGGTGAGGTACCGGGTCCACTGGGTGATCTTCTTCTGGCCGACCGCTCCCTGCTGCTGCCACTGCTCGAGCTTGGGGATCACCACGGCCAGGACCTGCATGATGATCGACGCCGTGATGTAGGGCATGATCCCCAGCCCGAAGATGGCGAACCGGGTGAGCGCGCCCCCCGAGAACAGGCTCAGGAAGCCGAGCACCCCCCCCTGGTCGGCCAGCTCCTCGAGCTGCTGCACCGAGTCGAAGTCGATCCCGGGAGTGGGCACGTGGGAGCCGAGCCGGTACAGCCCGATGAGCAGCAGCGTGAACGCGATCTTGTTGCGCAGGTCGGGGACCTTGAACATGTTGCGCATACTGGAGAGCACCGGTACCTCCTCGGGCCGGCATCCGGCGGGTCGGCGACGTCAGCGGTTGGTCAGGGCGTTCCCCCTGGCCGGCGGGCGACCGTGGCCGAACGGCGGCGGCAGGACCTCCACGGTCCCTCCGGCGGCGAGGATGGCCCGTTCGGCGGAGGCCGAGAAGGCGTGGGCCCGGACCGTGACCGGCCGGGTGAGCTGGCCCCGGCCCAGGACCTTGACCAACCCCCGCTTGCGCACCAGTCCCCGCCCCCGCAAGGTCTCGGGCGTCACCTCGGCGTCATCGACGGCCTCGATGGCGTCGAGGTTGACCGCCGCGTAGGAGACCCGGAACGGGTTGGTGAACCCCTTCAGCTTGGGGACCCGGCGCTGGAGGGGCATCTGCCCGCCCTCGAAGCCCACCGGGACCCTGCCACGGGCCCCCTGGCCCTTGGTGCCCCGGCCGGCGGTCTTGCCGCCCTTGCCGGCGATGCCCCGGCCCACCCGGCGACGGGGGCGCTTGGCCCCGGCGGGGGGGCGCAGGTCGTGCAGCTTCACGGCCGCGCCCCCTCCTCCGGCGAGGGCCGGGCACCCCCGTCCTCGCCGGCCCCCTCCTCGACCCGCACCAGGTGGGGGACCCGGGCGATCATCCCCCGGATCTCGGGGCGGTCGGGCAGGGTGGTGGCGCGGCCCATGCGGCCCAGGCCCAGTGCCCGCAAGGTGGCCCGGTGCCTGGGCTTGGTGCCGATGGCCGAGCGCACCTGGGTCACGACCAGGGTCCCCGCCATCACGCCACCTCCTTCGGCGGCGGGGCGGGGGCGGCGGCCGACTCCCGGTAGGCGGCCAGCAGGCCGGCGGGGGTGACCTCCTCGGCCGACTTGCCCCGGAGCCGGGCCACCTGGTCGGGCTGCTTCACCGAGCGCAGGCCGGCGATGGTGGCCCGGGCCACGTTGATGTGGTTGGGTGACCCGAGCGACTTGCACAGCACGTCGTGGATGCCCGCCTCCTCCAGGATGACCCGGGCAGCGCCGCCGGCTATGACCCCGGTCCCTGGGGCGGCCGGCTTGAGCAGGACCCGGGCCGCGCCGTAGCGGCCCAGCACGGCGTGGACGATGGTCGACCCGGCGAGGGCGACGCGGAAGACGTTCTTCTTGGCGTCCTCGGTCCCTTTCTGGATGGACAGGGGGACCTCCCGGGCCTTGCCGTAGCCCAGCCCCACCCGGCCGGCGCCGTCGCCCACGACCACCAGGGCGGCGAACTGGAAGCGGCGGCCCCCCTTGACCACCTTGGCCACCCGCCTGGGCCGGGTGATCAGGCGTCCGTCCCGCAGCGGGGCCTCCTCGAGCGCCATCAGAGCTCCAGCCCCCCCCGGCGGGCGCCATCGGCGACGGCGGCGACCCGGCCGTGGTAGGCGAAGCCGCCCCGGTCGAAGACGACCCGGGTCACCCCGGCGGCCCGGGCCCGCTCGGCCACCAGGCGGCCCACGGC
>JBOGHU010000083.1:0-15775 GCA_050742255.1 Acidimicrobiales bacterium | reverse complement strand
GGCCGGCCAGCAGCCCGACTGGCCCGACCCCGCCGCTCTCGAGCGGGTGCTGAAGGAGCTGGCCACCTACCCCCCGCTGGTCTTCGCCGGCGAGGCCCGGGCCCTGACCACCGCCCTGGCCGAGGTGGCCGCGGGCCGGTCCTTCCTCCTCCAGGCGGGCGACTGCGCCGAGTCGTTCGAGACCTTCTCCGCCGACGCCATCCGGGACAAGCTCCGCGTGGTCCTGCAGATGGCGGTGGTGCTCATGTACAGCGCCGGCGTGCCGGTCGTGAAGGTCGGGCGGATCGCCGGTCAGTTCGCCAAGCCCCGGTCGCTGCCGATCGAGCGCGTGGGCCAGGTCGACCTGCCTGCCTTCCGCGGCCACATGGTCAACGACGTCCACACCACCGCCGAGGCCCGGGTGGCCGACCCCGAGCGGCTGCTCACCGCCTACCACCAGGCGTCGGCGACCCTGAACCTGCTACGGGCCTTCACCAAGGGCGGCTTCGCCGACCTGGGCCAGGTCCACTCCTGGAACCAGGAGTTCGTCGCCAGCAGCAACGAGGGCCGGCGCTACGAGGTCATCGCCCACGAGATCGAGCGGGCCCTGCGCTTCATGCAGGCGTGCGGGATCGACCTGGGCACCGAGTACCAGCTGCACCAGGTCGACTTCTACACCAGCCACGAGGCCCTCATCCTCGGCTACGAGGAGGCGCTGACCCGCCAGGACTCCCTCACCGGCGGGTGGTACGACTGCTCCGCCCACATGGTCTGGGTGGGCGAGCGGACCCGGGACCCCGACGGCGCCCACGTGGCCTTCCTCTCCGGCGTGGGCAACCCCATCGGCTGCAAGCTGGGGCCCACCGCCACCCCCGACGAGGTGTTGGCCCTGTGCGAGCGGCTGAACCCCGACCGGGTGCCGGGCCGCCTCACCCTGATCACCCGCATGGGAGCCGGTCGGGTCGAGGAGCGGGTGCCGCCGCTGCTGCGGGCGGTGCGGGCGGGCGGCCACCCGGTGGTCTGGGCCTGCGACCCCATGCACGGCAACACCTTCCTCTCGGCGGGGGGGCGCAAGACGCGGCACTTCGACGACGTGCTGGGGGAGATCGCCGGCTTCTTCGCCGCCCACCGGGCCGAGGGCACCTGGCCCGGCGGGGTGCACGTGGAGCTCACCGGCGAGGACGTGACCGAGTGCCTGGGCGGCGCCGAGGAGGTCGTCGACACCGACCTGTCCTACCGCTACGAGACCATGTGCGACCCGCGGCTCAACGCCCGCCAGAGCCTCGACCTGGCCTTCCAGGTGGCGGAGCTGCTCCGCCGGTGAGGCCGGGGTCGGCCATGTGCGGAGTACGGGGCTAGCACCCACCCATGCCCCCCCTCGAGGACTACGCCCTGCTGGGCGACACCGAGTCGGCCGCCCTCGTCTCCCGCCACGGCTCGATCGACTGGCTGTGCCTGCCCCGCTTCGACTCCCCGGCCTGCTTCGCCGCCCTGCTCGGGACGCCCGGCCACGGCCGGTGGCTGCTCGCCCCCGCCGGCGAGCCCCGCTGCGCCCACCGCCGCTACCGGGACGGCGGGCTGGTGCTGGAGTCCACCTTCGAGACGGCGGGCGGGGCGGTCACCGTGATCGACACCATGCCCCCCCGCGACGACACGCCCGACGTCGTGCGCATCGTCCGGGGTGACGCCGGCCGGGTGGAGATGCGCATGGAGCTGGTCATCCGCTTCGACTACGGCACGATCGTCCCCTGGGTCCAACGGGTCGACGGGGGCCTGGCCGCCCTCGCCGGACCTGACGGGCTGTGCCTGACCACACCTGTCGAGGTGGTGGGCGAGGACATGACCTCGGTGGCCAGCTTCACCGTCGAGGCGGGCCAGAAGGTCCCGTTCGTGCTCACCTGGCACCCGTCCCACCGGCCGCCCCCGATGCCCATCGACGCCCTGGCCGCGGTGGAGCGCACCGACCGGTGGTGGGCGGTGTGGTCCGGCCGCCTGACCTACCGGGGCGAGTGGCGGGAGGCGGTGGAGCGCTCGCTGTGCGTGCTCAAGGCCCTGACCTTCGGTCCCACCGGTGGGGTGGTGGCCGCTCCCACCACCTCCCTGCCTGAGGACCTGGGGGGTGAGCGCAACTGGGACTACCGGTTCTGCTGGCTGCGTGACGCCACCTTCACCCTCGACGCCCTCCTGTCCTCGGGCCACACCGAGGAGGCCCGGGCGTGGCGGGACTGGTTGGTCAGGGCCGTGGCCGGCGACGCGTCCAAGCTCCAGATCCTCTACGGCACCAGCGGCGAGCGGCGCCAGCCCGAGTACGAGCTGGATTGGCTGCCCGGCTACGAGGGGTCGGTGCCGGTGCGGATCGGCAACGCCGCCAGCAGCCAGTTCCAGCTCGACGTCTACGGCGAGGTCCTGGACTCCCTCCACCAGGCCCGGCGGGCGGGCATCTCCGCCGACACCACCGCCTGGGCCCTGCAACGTGAGCTCCTGGCCAACCTGGAGAGGTGCTGGCACCAGCCCGACGAGGGGCTGTGGGAGGTGCGGTCAGGCCGGCGTCACTTCACCCACTCGAAGGTGCTGGCCTGGGTCGGCTTCGACCGGGCCGTCAGCGCGGTCGAGCGATACGGCCTCGACGGCCCCGCCGACCGGTGGCGAGCCCTGAGGGACGCGGTCCACGCCGAGGTGTGCAGAGAGGGCTTCGACGAGGAGCTGGGCTCCTTCGTGCAGTCCTACGGCTCCAAGGAGCTCGACGCCAGCCTGCTCCTGCTGCCCATCGTCGGCTTCCTGCCCGCCGCCGACCCCCGGGTCAGGGGCACCGTGGCGGCCGTGGAGAGGGAGCTGGTGGTGGACGGGTTCGTCCACCGCTACCGCAACGAGGACGGGCTGTCCGGGGGCGAGGGGTCGTTCCTCATGTGCTCCTTCTGGCTGGCCGACTGCCTGGAGCAGCTGGGTCGCCACCATGATGCCTGCGAGCTCTTCGGCCGGCTGCTCGACCTGCGCAACGACGTGGGGCTGCTGGCCGAGGAGTACGACGTGGCCCACAAGCGCCTGGTCGGCAACTTCCCCCAGGCCTTCAGCCACGTGGCGCTGGTCAACACCGCCCGCAACCTCTCGCCGGCCGAGGCGGGGGTCGAGCGGGGGGCCTGAGGCGCTCACTCCAGGTGGGCGGTGTCGTTGTAGCGGTGCAGGGTCCAACCCAAGGGGTGGCCCTCGCCGATCTCCGCCCACCACTCGGTGACGCCGGCGTTGTCGCAGCGGGTCCCGAAGGAGCGAGCCCGCTGGGTGGGCAGACCCAGGAAGCACGACAGGGACCCGTCGACGATGCCGCCGTGGCAGACCACGACCACGGTCCGGCCGGTGTGGTCGACGGCGATGCGGTGCAGCACCCGGCCCACCCGCAGGTTGAACTCGGCCAGGCTCTCCCCCCCCGGCGACAGCGGCGCGTAGGGGTCGGCCCGCACGTCGACGGCGTAGCGCTCGAGGTAGTCGTCCCAGGTGATCCCGTCGCACTCCCCCGGCACCATCTCGCACAGCTCCTCCTCGGTCTCCACGACCAGCCCGCCCAGGACCGGGGCCAGCAGCTCGGCGGTCTCCACCGCCCGGGGCAGGGTGCTGGACAGCAACCGGTCGGCAGCCATGCCGGCCGCCTCCCACCGCCGGGCCAGCGCCCCCACCTGCCGGCGCCCGAGCTCGGACAGCCCGCTGCAGCCGGTCGGCCCGCCCACCACCCGGTTCACCTGGGCCTGGGACTCGCCGTGGCGGACCAGGACCAGGCGGGTCTCGGCCTCTCCACCGGGCCCATCCGGCGCCGCGGCCACCTCAGGCCAACCCGGACACGAACGCCCGGGCGGCCCGCACCTGGTCGGCGGCGGCGGTGACCGCCCGGCCCACCACCAGCATGTCGGCCCCGGCCGCCAGCGCCGCCCCGGGGGTGTCGGTGCGGGTCTGGTCGTGGCTGTCGGCGCCCGGCGGCCTGGTGCCCGGCACCACCACGGTCAGGCGGGGACCGAGCCGGCGCACGTCGGACACGTCGGGGGCGCCGCAGACCACGCCGTCGCACCCGGATTCGAGGGCGGCCTGCACCCGCCGGCGCAGCAGCTGGGGCCCGGCCTCACGGTCGCTGGTGAGGACGGCCACGGCCAGGGCGGTGGGCGGCTCCAGGCCTGCCGCCGCCGCCCCCCGGTGGAGCCCGTGGACCCCGGCCCGCAGCATCGGGACGCCACCCGCGGCGTGGAGGGTCAGGTAGCGCACCCCGAGGGCCCCGATGACCGTCGACGCCCGGCCCACCGTGGTGGGGATGTCGTGGAGCTTGAGGTCGAGGAAGACCTCGTAGCCGGCGGCGGTCAGGGCGCCCACGGCGTCGGGCCCCGCCGCGCTGAACAGCTCGAGGCCGATCTTGGCCACCCCGAAGAACGGGCGCAGCTCTCGGGCCAGGCGGAGCGCCGCCACCACGTCGTCGACGTCGAGGGCCAGGGCCAGGCGGGCCCGCAGGCCCTCCTCCACGGTGGAGCCGGCGACGCCCTCGCCCCCGGCCGGGCGATGCTGGGACCGCTCCGTCATCGCCGGGGCCCCTGGCGGAGCCGGCTGCCGTGCACCACCCCGACCACCTCCCTCAAGCTGCTCACCCCGTGGCGCTCCGCCCATGCTCGCAGACCCTCCAGCACCCGTACGGGCGCCCGGGGGTCGGCGAAGGTGGCGGTCCCCACCTGGACCGCCACCGCCCCCGCCAGAAGGAGCTCGGCGGCGTCCTCGCCGGTCGCCACCCCCCCCACCCCCACGATGGGCACCCCGGGAAGGGCCACGGCCACGTCGTGGACCGCCCGCACCGCGATCGGGTGGATGGCCGGCCCCGACACCCCGCCCCCGCCCGTCCCCAGACGGTACTCGAATGTCTCGGGGTCGATCGCCATGCCCAGCACGGTGTTCACCAGGGTCAGCGCCTCGGCCCCGCCCCGGCGGGCGGCGTCGGCCACCTCGACCAGGTCGGTGACGTTGGGGCTGAGCTTGGCCCACCGGGGCCGGCCGCACCCGGCGGTGGCGGCGACGGCGTCCTCGGTGGCCGCCGCCGAGTGGGCGAACATGCGGCTCCGGTCCTCCACGTTGGGGCAGCTCACGTTGACCTCGACGGCCACGACCGAGGGGGGGGCGCCGGCCAGCATGGACGCCGCCCGCTCGAAGCCGTCCACCGTGCGGCCCCAGATGCTGGCCACGACCCGGGCGCCGCTGGCCACCAGGGCGGGCAGCTCCTGGGCCAGCCACGCCTCCACGCCCGGCCCCTGGAGCCCCACGCTGTTGAGCATGCCGGCCGGCATCTCGTGCACCCGGGCCGGAGGGTTGCCCGGCCACGCCTCCGCCGACAGCGACTTCACCACCACCGCACCCAGCGCCGAGAGGTCGAGGTAGCGTCCCAGCTCCGCCCCGTGCCCGGCGGTCCCCGAGGCCGTCATGACCGGGTTGGGCAGCGCCACCGACCCCACCGCGGTGGCGAGGTCAGGTGGGCACGCCGGCCTCCGGCCCCAGCTGGCCCGCCGCGCCCGGGGGGGACGGGAGGACCTCACCCCAGTGGGAGGTCGAGCTGCCGACCGACCGTCTCGTGGTGGTACTCCTGGAGGCTGCGCACGTCCAGCCGGTGGCGCGACCAGTCCTCCATGCCGTTGGCAGCCGCCAGGGCGGCCGCCACCGTGGTGAGGCAGGGGACCCGGTGGACGGCGGCGGCGGTGCGGATGTAGTCCCCGTCGGCACGGGGGCCCCGCCCCCGGGGGGTGTTCACCACCAGGTCCGCCGTCCCGCCGGCGATCAGCTCCACGGCGGTGACGGCGCCATCCCCGCCCACCTCGCCCAGCTTCTCCACGACCGTGGCCACGGCGACGCCGTTCGCGTCCAGGTGGGCCGCCGTGCCCCGGGTGGCGGCGATGTCGAACCCGAGCGTGGCGAAGCGGCGGGCGGCCTCCACCCCCTGGCGCTTGTCACGATCGGCCAGGGAGAGGAGCACCAACCCTCGCTCGGGCAGGGTGTCGCCGGCGGCCATCTGGCTCTTGGCGAAGGCCAGGCCGAAGGTGCGATCGATCCCCATCACCTCCCCCGTGGAGCGCATCTCGGGGCCCAGCACCGAGTCCACGTCGGGGAAGCGGTTGAAGGGGAGCACCGCCTCCTTCACCGCCACGTGACCGCCGGTCACCGGCGACCGCAGCAGGCCCTCCTCCCGGAGCTGGGACAGGGTGGCGCCGACGATTACCCGGGCCGCGACCTTGGCCAGGGGGACCCCGGTGGCCTTCGAGACGAACGGGACCGTGCGGCTGGCCCGGGGGTTGGCCTCGATGGCGAAGACCTGGCCCTGCTTGACCGCGTACTGAACGTTGATCGGGCCCCGCACGTCGAGGGCGTCGGCGATGGCACGGGTGTAGTCCTCGATGACCTCCACGACCGTCGCCGGCAGGGTGGGCGGGGGGATGACACATGCGCTGTCGCCGGAGTGCACGCCGGCCTCCTCGACGTGCTCCATGACCGCCCCCACCAGGACCTCGCCGGTGGCGTCCCTGACCGCGTCGACGTCGACCTCGATGGCGTCCTCCAGGAACCGGTCGATGAGCACCGGTCGCTCCGCCGACAGGCCTCCCTCGCGGCCCAGCGAGCCGAAGCTGGCCATCTCGCCCATGGCCCGGGCCAGGCCGTCGTCGTCGTAGGCGATCGCCATGGCCCGCCCGCCCAGCACGTAGCTGGGCCGCACCAGCACCGGGTAGCCGACCCTCTCCACGACCGCCGCCGCCTCCTCCAGGGTCACCGCCGTGCCCCCGGCGGGCTGGGGCATGGCCAGCCTGGCGCAGAGGGCGCTCCAGCGTTCGCGGTCCTCGGCCAGGTCGATGGCGTCGGGTGAGGTGCCCAGCACCAGCTCGGGGGGCAGCAGCCCGGCCAGCTTGAGGGGGGTCTGCCCGCCCAGGCTCACGATCACCCCCACCAGCCGGCCCAGCCCCCCGGCGAACACCTCGGCGTCGAGGACGTTGCCCACGTCCTCGGCGGTAAGGGGCTCGAAGTACAGGCGGTCGCTGGTGTCGTAGTCCGTGGAGACGGTCTCGGGGTTGCAGTTCACCATGACCGTCTCGTAGCCGGCCTCCCGCAGGGAGAAGCTGGCGTGGACGCAGCAGTAGTCGAACTCGATCCCCTGGCCGATGCGGTTGGGGCCCGAGCCCAGGATGACCACGGTCGGTGCCTCCCCCGCCACCACCTCGCTCTCGTCCTCGTAGGTGGAGTAGTGGTAGGGGGTGCGGGCCTCGAACTCGGCGGCGCAGGTGTCGACGGTCTTGAACACCGCCGCCACCCCTGCGGTCAGCCGGCGCCGCCGCACCGTCTCCTCGTCGGCCCCCCACAGCCACGCCAGCTGGGCGTCGGCGAAGCCGGCCCGCTTGGCCCGCCGCCACAGGCCGGGGCCCATGGCGTCGAGCCCTTCCTGGGCCAGGGCCTCCCGGACCTCGACGATGCTGCCGATCTGGTCGAGGAACCAGGGATCGACGCCGGTGACGGCGTGGAGCCGCTCCACGCTGATGCCCCGGCGCAGGGCCGCCTCCAGCTGGAAGGGCCGGTCCGGCGTCCCCACCGCCGCCCGCCGCACCAGCTCGTCGTCGGGGAGGGCGTCGAGGGCGGCCTCGCCGGGGTCGCAGTTGAGCCCCAGCCGGCCGTGCTCGAGGGAGCGCAACCCCTTCTGGAGGGACTCGGGGAAGGTGCGGCCGATGGCCATGGCCTCCCCCACCGACTGCATCTCGGTCCCCAGCACCGCCGGGGTCTCGGGGAACTTCTCGAACGCCCACCGCGGCACCTTGGTCACCACGTAGTCGATGGTGGGCTCGAAGCTGGCGGGCGTCTTCTCGGTGATGTCGTTGGGGATCTCGTCGAGGGTGTAGCCCACCGCCAGTCGGGCAGCGATCTTGGCGATGGGGAACCCGGTGGCCTTGGACGCCAGGGCCGAGCTGCGGGAGACCCGGGGGTTCATCTCTATCACCACCATCTCACCGGTGGCGGGGTCCAGGGCGAACTGGATGTTCGAGCCGCCGGTATCCACGCCCACCCGGCGGATGCAGGCGAAGGCGGCATCCCGCATCCTCTGGTACTCGACGTCCGAGAGGGTCTGGGCGGGGGCCACGGTGATCGAGTCCCCCGTGTGCACCCCCATGGGGTCGAGGTTCTCGATCGAGCACACGACCACGCAGTTGTCGGCCCGGTCCCGCATGACCTCCAGCTCGTACTCCTTCCACCCCGAGACGGCCCGCTCGATGAGGATCTCGGAGATGGGGCTGGCGGCCAGCCCGGCGGCAGCGACCCGGTGCAGCTCCTCGGCGGTGGCGGCGATCCCGGTGGCCTTGCCGCCCAGGACGTAGGCGGGTCGCACGATCACGGGGAGGCCCACCTCGGCCCCCACCACCAGCGCCTCGTCCAGGCAGTGGGCCACGCCCGAGGGGAGCACGGCCAGTCCGATCTCCTGCATGGCCGCCTTGAACCGCTCCCGGTCCTCGGCGGTGGCGATGGCCTCGGCGCTGGCGCCGATCAGCTCGACGCCGTGCTGTTCGAGCACGCCCGCCTCCACCAGCGCCATGGCCAGGTTGAGCCCGGTCTGGCCGCCCAGGGTGGGCAGCAGGGCGTCGGGCCGCTCCCGCTCCACCACCGCCGCCACCACGGCGGGGTCGAGGGGCTCGACGTAGGTGCGGTCGGCGAACTCGGGGTCGGTCATGATCGTCGCCGGGTTGGAGTTGACCAGCACCACCCGGTAGCCCTCCTGGCGGAGGACCCGGCACGCCTGGGTGCCCGAGTAGTCGAACTCGCACGCCTGGCCGATCACGATGGGCCCGGACCCGATCAGGAGGATGGTCTGGAGGTCGTCCCGGCGGGGCATCAATATCTCCTGGCGCCGGCTCCGGCACAGCCGTCGCCGGCGCCCCGTCCACGGAGGTGGGCGGGGGGGCGGGGCTGTCTCGCCTGGCGGCTGCCGTCGCCGGCGCCCCGTCCACGGAGGTGGGCCATCACGCCCCCCGGTCCATGAGCTGGGCGAACACGTCGAACAGGTAGCGCGCGTCGTGGGGACCGGGCCCGGCCTCGGGGTGGTACTGGATGCCGAAGGCCGGCACGTCGCGGCAGGACAGGCCCTCCACCACCCCGTCGTTGAGGTTGACGTGGGTGACGTCGGTCCCTTCGACGGTCCCCTCGGCGACGGCGAAGCTGTGGTTGTGGCTGGTGATCTCGACCGCACCGGTCGCCAGCCGGCGGACCGGGTGGTTACCACCGTGGTGCCCGAACTTGAGCTTGTAGGTGTGGCCGCCGAGGGCGGCGGCCAGCAGCTGGTGGCCCAGGCAGATCCCGAACAGGGGCACCGCCCCGAGCAGGGCGGCGACGGTCCTGCTGGCCCCCGTCACGGCCGCCGGGTCGCCGGGGCCGTTGGAGAGGAGGACCCCGTTGGGCTGGCGGGCCAGCACATCGGCCGGCGGGGTGGACGCCGGCACCACCTCCACGGTGGCCAGCCGGCCCAGGTGGGCCAGCATGGTGGCCTTGATCCCGAAGTCGTAGGCCACCACCCGGTAGGGACCATCGCCGGTGACATAGGGCCTCGGGCAGGTCACGGTGGCGACCAGGTCGACCCCGTCGGTCCCCGGCTCGGCCCGGGCGGCGGCCAGCAGGGTGTCCCGATCGGCGGACCCGAGGGCCCCCGTCACCGCCCCGGCCTCCCGCAGGTGACGGGTGAGACGGCGGGTGTCGACCCCGCTGATGGCAGGGATGCCGGCCTGCCGCAGCTCCTCGTCCAGCCCGCCCTGGGCCCGCCAGCTGCTGGGCCGACGGGCCAGGTCGCGAAGGACGACACCCCGGCACTGCGGCCGGCGGCTCTCGGCGTCGTCCCGGTGGACGCCGTAGTTGCCGATGTGGGGGGACGTGAAGGTGATGATCTGACCGGCGTAGGAGGGATCGGTGATGACCTCCTGGTAGCCCGTGAACACGGTGTTGAACACCACCTCCCCTGCCGCCACGGTGCCCTCGGCGCCGACCGCCTCCCCCTCGAAGGTCTCGCCGTCGGCCAGGACCAGCAGCGCCTCCCGGCGCCCGGCCGCCCTCACCGCCGGGCCTCGGCGTCGACGACCACCGGCTCCCCCCACAACACGGTGTGGCGCACCCGGCCGGTGAGGGTGCGGCCCCCGAAAGCCGTGTTGCGGCTGCGGCTGGCCAGTCGGGCCGGGTCCACCTGCCACCGGGCGGTGGGGTCGATCACGCACAGGTTGGCGGGGCGGCCCTCAGCCACCGGGCCGCCGTGGGCAGCGCCCAGCCCGGCGATGCGCGCCGGCTGCCACGAGAGGAGGGCCAGCACCCCACCGAGGGCCAGCCGCCCGTCGGAACCGGTATCTGCGCGCTCGACCAGCTCTGTCCGGGTGGACCGCACAGAAAGCGGGCCGGCCAGCTCGGTCAGGGTCACCGCCAACGCCGTCTCCAGCCCAACCATGCCCGGGGGGGCCTGGTCGAAGGCGACCTCCTTGTCCTCCTTCGGATGGGGCGCGTGGTCGGTGGCGACCGCATCCACCGTCCCATCCACCGCCGCCGCCTTGAGGGCGGCCACGTCGGAGGCGGGCCGCAGCGGCGGGCTGACCTTGTAGAGGGGGTCGTACCCGGCGACCACGGCGTCGGTGAGGCTGAGGTGGTGGGGCGTGACCTCGGCGGTGACCGGGAGGCCCTCCGCCTTGGCCGTCCGCACCAGCCCCACCGACCGGGCGGTGGAGAGGTGCAGGAAGTGCACCGGGCACCCGGTGAGGCGGCACAGGGCCACGTCACGGGCGACCATGACCTCCTCGGCCTCGGCGGGGACCCCGGGGATGCCCAGGCGGGCGGACCACGCCCCCTCGTGCATGTGCCCCCCGGCGGCCAGGGCGGACTCCTCGCAGTGCTGGGCCAGCACCACCCCCAGACCCGACGCGTACTCCAGCGCCCGGCGCATGAGCCGGCCGTCCTGCACCCCCGTGCCGTCGTCGGTGAAGAGCCGCACGCCCAGAGCCGCCATCTCCGCCAGCGGCGCCAGCGCCGTCCCGGCCCGACCAGCGGTGATGGCGCCGGCGGGGTGGACCTCGCAGGCCGCCCCCGACGCCAGCTCCACCACCTCCCGGACCACCGACGCACAGTCGATGGGAGGCTCGGTGTTGGGCATGGCCACGACGGCGGTGTAGCCGCCCAGCGCCGCCGCCCGGGCGCCGCTCTCGATGGTCTCGGCCTCCTCGTGACCGGGCTGGCGCAGGTGCGAGTGCAGGTCCACCAGGCCGGGGGCGACCACGCAGCCGCCGGCATCGAGCACCTGGGCACCGGCGGGCACGGCCAGGTCGGGCTCGACCCGGGCCACCGCGCCCCCCTCGACGGCCACGTCGGCCCGGCGCCACCCGGTCTCGTCCACCACCGTGCCACCCCTGATGACCACGGCGGTCACCGCGTCACCGGTCCCGGGAGCCGCTCTCGCCGGCGCCTGCCGCCCTCGCCGGCGAGGAGCAGGTACAGCACCGCCATGCGCACGGCCACCCCGTTGGCGACCTGGCGGGTGATCGCCGAGCGGGGCTGGTCGGCCACCTCCGCCGCCATCTCCACCCCCCGGTTCAGCGGGCCGGGGTGCATGACGAGGGCGTCGTCGGCGAGGAGCTCTGCCCGGCGCCGGGTCAGACCGTAGGTGGCGGTGTACTCCCGCAGGCTGGGCAGGAGCGGCTCGCCCTGGCGCTCCCGCTGGATCCGCAGCACGTACACCACGTCGGCCTTGGTCAGCGCGGCGTCGAGGTCGTGGCTCACCTCCACCGGCCAGCCCTCCAGGCTGGGCGGGAGCAGGGTGGGTGGCGCCACCAGGGTGACGTGAGCGCCCAGGGCGGTGAACGCCAGCACGTCGGAGCGGGCCACCCGGCTGTGCTTGACATCGCCGACGATGGCGATCCGCCGGTCGGCCACGGTCCCGAAGCGCTGCCGGATGGTGTAGCAGTCGAGCAGGGCCTGGGTGGGGTGCTCGTGGCACCCGTCGCCGGCGTTCACGACGCTCACCCCCACCCAGCCCGCGACCTGGACCGGCACCCCGGCGCCGGTGTGGCGGACCACCAGGGCGTCGGCGCCCATGGCTTCGAGGGTGAGCGCCGTGTCCCGCAGGGACTCCCCCTTCCTGGCCGCCGAGGACCCCAGCGCCACGTTCATGGTGTCCGCCGACAGCCGCTTGGCCGCCGCCTCGAACGACAGCCGGGTGCGGGTGGAGCTCTCGTAGAACAGCGACGCCACCGTCCGGCCCCGCAGGGTTGGCACCTTGGGGATGGCCCGGGCGCTCACCTCCACGAACGAGTCGGTGAGGGCCAGCACCTCGTCGATGCCCGCCACCCCCAGGTCGGCGACCGACAGCAGGTGCCTCACCGCTGCCCCGCCCTCACCGGGCCTCGGGGACCAGCTCGCCGAGGTCGACGCCGTCCTCGTGGACGTCCACCGCCTCGTCCCAGCGGGTGGGGAGGTTCTTCCCCACGAAGTCGGGGCGGATGGGCAGCTCCCGGTGGCCCCGGTCGACCATCACCGCCAGCTGCACGGCACGGGGCCTCCCGAAGTCGCACACGGCATCGAGGGCGGCCCGCACGGTGCGGCCGGTAAACAGGACGTCGTCCACGAGCACCACCACCCGGCCCGACAGGTCGACCGGGATGTCGGTGACCGCCTCGGGCATCGCCGGACGCAGGCCGATGTCGTCGCGGTACAGGGCCACGTCGAGGCGGCCCAGCGGGACCTCCACACCCTCGATGTGGGCCAGGATGTCGCCCAGCCGCCGGGCGAAGGGGAACCCACCGGTCTGCAGGCCCACCAGGACCACGTCGTCCACGCCTGCGTTGCGCTCGACGATCTCGTGGGCGATCCGGGTGAGGGCCCGGCGCAGGCCGTCGCCGTCCATGACGCGGGAGCGGGCCACGAAGGCGCCCCTGACCGGGGACGTGTACCGGCGTTCGCGCTCGGCCAAGACGGGCCTCCTGTCCGTACGGGCCTCACCGGACCCGCTTCACGGTCAGGCAGGCAGCCTAGCGCGTCGACGGCCTACGCTTCGACCCCGTGGACGGGGACCAGCTGCGGGCCCAGCTCTCGGGCGGCCCCGTGCTCATGCCCGGCGTGTGGGACGCCCTCTCGGCCCGGGTCGCCCACCAGGCCGGCTTCGCCACGGTCTTCGTCTCCGGCTACGCCACCGCCGGCACGCTCCTGGGCCTGCCCGACGTGGGGTACCTGACCCAGACCGAGATGGCCGAGGCCGCCCGGCGGGTGTGCCGGGCGGTGCCGGGGGCGGCGGTGGTGGTCGACGGGGACACCGGCCATGGCAACGCCCTCAACACCGTCCGCACCGTCGAGCTGTTCGAGGCCGCCGGCGCCGCCGGGATCTTCCTCGAGGACCAGGTCTGGCCCAAGCGCTGCGGCCACCTGGCCGGCAAGCGGGTGGTGCCCTGCGACGAGTGGCTGGCCAAGCTGGAAGCCGCCCTCGACCACCGGGACCGGCTCTTCGTGGTGGCCCGGACCGACGCCCGGGCCGCCCTCGGGGTGGACGAGGCCTGCGAGCGGGCCCGCCGGGCGGCCGCCCTCGGGGTGGACGCGGTCTTCGTCGAGGCGCCCGAGTCGGTCGCCGAGCTGGAGGCGGTGGCGGCAGCCGTGCCCGGGCCGGTGCTGGTGGCCAACATGATCGAGGCCGGCCGGACGCCCCTGCTGACCCCGGCTGAGCTCCACCGGCTCGGCTTCGACCTGGTCGTCTCCCCCCTGACCGGGCTGTTCGCCGCCACCCGGGCCCTGACCACCGCCTACGGGGTCCTCCACGAGGAGGGCTCCCTCCGCGACCACCTCGACCTGGTCATCGCGTTCGCCGAGTTCGGGCCGCTCGTCGACCTCGACCACCACTTCGGCCTCGACGCCCGCTACGCCCAGGACCGTCACCCCTGAGGCTCAGGGGCCGAGCGGGGCGCCTCTGGACGGAGCTCCTCGGAGATGCGGCTGAGCATCCCGTTGACGAACCGGGCGGAGTCGTCGGTGGAGTACCGGGTGGCCAGCTCCACCGCCTCGGAGAGGATGGCGCCGGTGGGCACGTCGAGGCGGTGCCCGAGCTCGTAGACGGCCATCCGCAGCAGGGTGCGGTCGACCACGGGCATGCGCTCGAGGGGCCAGGCCCGGGAGTAGCGACGGATCACCTCGTCGATCTCCGCCCGGCACCGCCCCACGCCTCGCACCAGGTCCACGGCGAAGGCCACCGGCTCGAGGGGCAGGGCGTCCAGGACCTCCCCGGCGGGGCGGTCCTTGACCTCGACCTCGTAGAGCAGCGACAGCGCCCGTTCCCGGGCCTCCCGTCGGCTGCCGACACCGTCGCTGGGGCTCATGGGTGCGCTAGGCCCGGGTCAGGTACTCGCGGCTGCGGGTGTCCACCTTGATCCGGTCACCGACGTCGACGAAGAGCGGCACCTGGACCACAAGCCCGGTCTCGAGGGTGGCCGGCTTGCGCCCGCCCGACACCCGGTCGCCCTGGACGCCGGGCTCGGTCTCGGCGACGGTCAGCTCCACCGCGGCGGGGAGGTCGACTCCCACGATCTCGCCCCCGTACATCTGCAGCACGGCGCTGGCCCCCTCGACGAGGAGGTCGGCGGCGGGCCCGAGGGAGCCGGGGAGCACGTTCATCTGCTCGTAGGAGGCGGTGTCCATGACGACCAGCTCCTCGCCTTCGCGGTAGAGGTACTGCATCTCCCGCTTCTCGATGACCGCCTGTTCGACCTTCTCGGCGGCGCGGAAGGTCCGGTCGAGGACGGCACCGGTGCGGGCGTTCTTGAGCGTGGTGCGCACGAAGGCCGCGCCCTTCCCCGGCTTGACGTGCTGGAAGTCGACGACCTGGAACAGCCCCTCGGGCAGGTCGAGCGTCATGCCGGCCTTGAGGTCGTTGGTGGTGATGCTCACGGGATCGTCGGGTCCTTGGGCGTGGTGGTGAGCGGGCGGCAGCCGTCGGCGGTGACCACGACGGTGTCCTCGATGCGCACCCCGCCGTGCTCGGGAAGGTACACGCCGGGCTCGACCGTCACGACGTTGCCCACGACCAGGCTAGCGGTGGAGGTCGTGGCCACCCTCGGCTCCTCGTGGACGTCGAGGCCCACGCCGTGGCCGGTGCTGTGGAGGAAGCTGTCGCCCCACCCGGCGTCGTCGATCACCGCCCGGCACGCCTGGTCCACCTGGGCGCAGGCGACGCCGGCCGCCACCGAGCCCACCCCCGCCGCCTGGCTGGCCGTCACCACCTCCAGCATGCGCCTCTGGACGGCCGAGGGCTCCCCGACCATGACCGTGCGGGTCATGTCGGAGCAGTAGCCGTCGACGACCGCGCCGAAGTCCATGACCACCAGGTCGCCCTCGCCGATCCGGCGGCCGGTCGGGCGGGCGTGGGGCCTGGCCCCGTTCGGTCCGCTGGCCACGATGGTGTCGAAGCTGGCCCCGCTGGCCCCCAGCCGCCGCATCTCCACGTCGAGCTCCAGGGCGACCTCGGCCTCGGTGGGCCGCTCGGCCAGACGGTGGCGCACGGTCGCCAGGGCGACGTCGGCGATGCGGGCCGCCTCCGCCATCCTCGCCACCTCGCCATCGTCCTTGACCTCGCGCAGGCCCTCTACCAGGCCCTCGGTGGGGACCAGCTCGGCCTCGGGGAACCACTCCCCCGCGTACCGGCGCTGGGCCGCCCAGCTCACGTCGGCGGCCTCCAGGCCCAGGCGGGCCACGCCGGCGGCGGCCGAGGCCACCAGCTCCCGCTGGCCGGCGGCGGTGGGGCTGACCTCGACCC
>JBOGHU010000082.1:0-2802 GCA_050742255.1 Acidimicrobiales bacterium | reverse complement strand
GCGTCGGGGGCCCTCGCCCGTCCCGCCGCCGCCCGCAGGGCCTGGGCCCCAGGGCCGCCCACGGCCTCGGCCAGGGAGGCGAGGAGAGCGCCCAGCGCGGCCACGTCGTCGGCGGGGGCGGGGCCGTGGGCGCCGTCGCCGGGGAGGCGGGCGCCGGCCAGGCCGCACAGCACCGGCCGGTCGCCGGCGGCGACGAGGACGTGGTCGGCGCTCAGCCGCCCGTGGACCACGCCCCGGGCGTGGAGCTCCCCCAGGGTGGCGGCCAGCTCCCGGGCCAGGCCGGTCGCCAACGCGGAGTCGAGGGCGGTCCCGGGGAGCTCGGCGAGGGTCCGCCCGCCCACGAACCCGGTGGTGAGGGTGACGCCTCCTCCGTCGTCCTCGTCGAGGCCGACCACCTCCACCACGCCGGGGTGAGCGGCGTGGTGGAGGGCCGCCGCCTCCCGGCGGAGGCGGTCGGCGCCAGGACCGGGGCCGAGCTCCTTCACCACCACCGGTCGTCCATCGACCGCCCCCAGGCGGGTAGCCACATCATAGAGGATAACATGGCACAACATGAAGTGTGCCAGGATGGCGGGGGCCCTGGTCGCCGGGTGACCAGCTAGGGTCCGGCGGGGTGGGGACGCCGGCCATCACCATCCGCGGCTTGCGCAAGGCGTACGGCGCGGTGGAGGCGGTACGGGGGATCGACTTCGACGTGGCCCCCGGGGAGGTGGTGGCGTTCCTCGGCCCCAACGGGGCAGGGAAGACCACGACGGTGGAGATCCTGGAGGGCTACCGGACCCGGACCGGCGGTGAGGTAAGGGTGCTGGGCGTCGATCCCGCCCGGCCCACCACCGCCTGGCGGGCCCGGCTGGGCATCGTCCTGCAGACCTGCCGCCTTCAGCCCGAGCTCACGGTGTCCGAGACCCTGGGCCAGCACGCCGCCTACTACCCCCACCCCCGGCCCGTCGCCGAGACCGTCGAGCTGGTCGGCCTGGGTGACCAGGCCGACCGACGGGTCGGCAGGCTCTCAGGAGGCCAGCAGCGCCGGGTCGACGTGGCCCTGGCCCTCATCGGCGACCCCGAGCTGCTCTTCCTCGACGAGCCCACGACCGGCTTCGACCCCTCGGCCCGGCGGGCGGCCTGGGCCCTGGTCCACCGCCTCCGGGAGCTCGGGAAGACCGTCTTCCTGACCACCCACTACCTGGACGAGGCCGAGGTGCTGGCCGACAGGGTCGTGATCATCCGCGCCGGCCGCATCGTCGCCGCCGGCCGCCCCGCCGAGCTGGGCCGGGCGCTGTCCCGGCCACCCGAGATCCGCTTCCGGCTGCCGGCTGGGGTGGCTGTCGCCGCCCTCCCCGAGGGCCTCGCCGGGGAGGTGTCGGTCGACGGCGGGGCGGTGCGCCTGCGCACCGCCGCGGTGGTCCCCGCCCTGCACGCCCTCACCGGGTGGGCCCTCGATCACGGCGTCGACCTGGCCGACCTGACCGTGGCCCGTGCCCGCCTGGAGGAGGTCTACCTGGACCTCACCGGCGGGGAGGCCGGGCAGTGAGCGGGCTGCGGCTCATCGTCCACCAGTCCCGCTACGACGTGCGGGTCTTCCGGCGGAACCCGGCCGCGATGTTCTTCACCGTGGCCCTCCCGGTCATCTTCCTCCTTCTCTTCGTCTCCATCTTCGGCAACCAGGAGATCGAGGAGCTGGGGGTGGGGGGATCCACCTACTACGTACCCGGGATCGTGGCCCTGGCCGTGGTCTCCGCCACGTTCGTGAACCTCGGGATCACCCTCACCACCCAGCGGGAGAGCGGGGTACTGAAGCGGGTCCGGGGCACCCCGCTGCCGGCATGGGCGTTCATCGGTGGGCGGGTGGTCACCGCGGTGGCGGTGGCGGTGGCCATGACCGTCGTGCTGGTCGTCCTGGGACGGGCCCTCTACGGGGTGGAGGTGCCCGGGGCACCCCTGGTCGGCTTCACCCTGGCCCTGGTGCTGGGGGCGGCGACCTTCTCCGGCCTGGGCATCGCCATGACCGCCGCCATCCCCACCGAGGCGGCGGCCCCGCCGCTGACCAACGCGGTCGTGCTCCCGCTGTACTTCATCTCGGGGATCTTCGTGCCCACCAGCCAGATCCCGGGGTGGCTGGCGGGCGTGGCCGGCGTCTTCCCGGTGAAGCCCTTCGGGGAGGCGTTGCTCACCGCCTTCGACCCGGCCACCAGCGGCTGGGGCATCGCCGTGGGCGACCTGGCCGTGGTGGCCGCCTGGGGGGCGGTGGGCCTGGTCGTGGCGGCCCGCACCTTCCGCTGGGTACCCCGGGCCGGCTGAGGTTCGGGGAAGCGGGTTTGCCCTATCCTCGTCAGCATGTGGGCGCTGTGGCTGATCCCCACCGTGGTGCTGCTGGTCGGCGTGGTGGCGGTGGCCCTGGCCCTGCGCAACGCGGTGGCGGCGGCCCGCCAGCTCAGCGAGGAGCTCGCCCGCCTCGGTGAGCTGGGCGCGGCCACAGCTCCTCTGCGCGCCGGCGTGGAGGAGGTCCGGGGGTCGGCCGACCACCTGCGCCGCCGACGCCACCTGCGCCGCCGGTAGCCTTGGCCCGATGCTCAACGTGGGGACCCCGGAGCTCCTGGTTATCCTGCTGGTGGCCCTGGTGGTGCTCGGTCCGACCAAGCTGCCCGAGACGGCGCGCCAGGTGGGGAGGGCCGTGGCCGAGCTGCGGCGCATGAGCTCGGGGTTCCAGGCCGAGATGCGGGACGCCCTGCGGGAGCCCGTCGACGGGCCCCCGGCCCGGCCCGCCCGGGGAGACCGGCCCGGCTCGGCGGCGGGGGCCGGCCG
>JBOGHU010000081.1:0-3873 GCA_050742255.1 Acidimicrobiales bacterium | reverse complement strand
ACGTCACCCCCCGGTCGCGGATCCCACAGGGGACGATGTGGTCGAACATGGACAGGTCGGGGTCGACGTTGAGGGCGAAGCCGTGCATCGACCGGCCTCGCGACAGGCGCACGCCCACGGCGGCGATCTTCCGGTCCCCCACCCAGCCCGTCCGGCCCCCGCCGGGCCCGGTGCCCGCCCCCCAGCCCGGCCACGTCCTGGCGCTCGGCGGCGCCGCCGCCCCAACGGGCCGCGGCCCGGGAGGCGACAGCGTCCACGACCTGCGCCATGGTCGTCCCCACGCCCTCGGCGGCCAGGGATGTCACCCCCAGGTCGGCCAGGCCGCAGGGGACGATGTGGTCGAACATGGCCAGGTCGGGGTCGACGTTGAGGGCGAAGCCGTGCATCGACCGGCCCCGGGTCAGGCGCACCCCGACGGCGCAGATCTTGCGGTCGCCGACCCACACCCCGGGGTGGCGGTCGAGCCGGCGGGCACCGGCCAGCCCCAGGTCGCCCAGGGCGTCCATCACCAGCTGCTCCACCGAGCGCACGTAGGCGACGGTGTCAGCCATCCCACCGCCCCGCCGGCCCGGGACGTGGAGGATGGGGTAGCCGACGAGCTGGCCGGGGCCGTGGTAGGTGACGCCCCCGCCCCGGTCGGCGGACACCAGCTCGGCCCCCACCGCGCCCGGGTCGACCAGGACGTGGTCGGGGTCGGCCCGAAGCCCGAGCGTGTAGACGGGTGGGTGCTCGAGCAGCAGCAGGTGATCGTCGTCGGAGGCGACGAACAGGCCCCGCTGTAGGGCCAGGGCCTCGGCGTAGCCGACCCGGCCCAGCCAGCGCACCCGCAGGGTCACGAGATCTCGGCCGACCAGTCCCGGGTCTCGAGGATCTCCTTGACCTTGGCCAAGAACGCCGATGCGTAGGCCCCGTCGATGGCGCGGTGGTCGAAGGCAAGGGCCAGGTTGCCCACCGGGTGGACGGCGATGGCGTCGGTGCCGTCGGCCAGCTCCACGGCGACGGGGCGCTTCTTGATCCCGTCGGTGGACAGGATCGCCACCTGAGGCTGGTTGATGATGGGACTGGTCACGAGCGTCCCGAACGGGCCGGGGTTGGTGATGGTGATGGTGCCGCCGGCGATGTCGTCGGGACCCAGCTTGCGGCCTCGGGCCCGGGCCGCCAGGTCGGCGATCTCCCCGGCCAGGGCCCGCAGGCGCTTGGTGTCGGCCTGGTGCACGACCGGCACCATCAGGCCCTCGAGGTTGAGGTCGACGGCGATGCCGAGGTGCACGTCACGGTGGACGTGCAGCTCGTCGTCCCCCACCGACGCGTTCACGTAGGGGAACTCTCGGATGGCGTCGACCACCGCCCTGCTGATGAACGGGAGGTAGGTCAACCCCACCCCCTCTTCGGCCCGGAACCGCTCCTTGGCCTCGAGGCGCACCCGCTCGACGTTGTCGTAGTCGACCTCGACGACGACCAGGGTGTGGGCCGAGGTGGCGAGGGAGCGCATCATGTGCTCGGCGGTGCGCCGCCGGATGTTGGTGAAGGGGACCACCTCGTCACCGGACCTGGCCGCCGGCGCCGGGGGCCGCGTGGCTCGTGGGGGTGCCGGCGCCTCACGCCGCTCAGGAGCGGTCCGGTCGCCACCCTCGACCACGGCCAGCACGTCGTTGCGGGTGATGCGCCCGCCGGCGCCGCTGCCCTCGATGGTGGCGGGGTCGAGGTCGTGCTCGGAGATGAGGCGGCGAACCACCGGGGAGAGCAGGCGGTTGTCCCTCACCGCCGCGGGCCGACCTGGCCCGGGGGCACCGTCGCCCCCCGACGGCGGTGCCGTCCCGGCCCTGGGGGGCGCCTCGACGCCACCGGCTCCCCCGGCGCCGTCCCCCCCGCCGGGCGGCTCGTCGGCCAGCACCGCCAGGGTGGCCCCCACCGCTACGGTCTCCCCCTCGGTGACCCGGATCTCGACCAGGTACCCCGACGCCGGCGACGGCACCTCGGAGTCGACCTTCTCGGTCGAGACCTCGAAGAGCGTCTCGTCCTGATCGACCCTCTCCCCCACCTGCTTGAACCATCGGATGACGGTCCCCTCGGTGACGGTCTCGCCCAGCTGGGGCATGGTCACGTCGGGCATCAGCCGTGCAACCCCCTTCCGGTCAGGGACAGGACGGCCTCGCCGAAGGTCTCCGAGAGGGTGGGGTGGGGCTGGAGGAACGCCGCCACCTCGTCAGGGGTGGCCTCCCAGTTGGCCGCCAGGTAGCCCTGGCCGAGCTGCTCGGTCACCCAGGGCCCGACCATGTGGACGCCGAGGATCTGCCCTGCCCGCCCGTCCGGCCCCCTGGCGGCGACCACCTTCACCAGGCCCTCGCCCTGGCCCAGGATCAGGGCCCGGCCGTTGCCCCCGAATTGGTGACGGGCCACCACCACCTCGTGGCCGGCCTCTCGGGCCGAGTCCTCGGAATGGCCGGCGAAGGCCACCTCGGGATGGCAGTAGATGCACCACGGGACCTTCTCGTACTGGACCGGCACCGGTGCCTCACCGAGGATGTCCTTCACCGCCACGACGGCCTCGGCGAACCCGACGTGGGCGAGCTGGGGGGTGGCGATGAGGTCCCCCACCGCCCACACGCCCTCGACGCTGGTGCGGCAGGTCTGGTCGACCTTGACGAAGCCGCGGTCGTCGACCTCCACGCCCGTGCCGTCGAGGCCCAGGCTCTCCGACAGGGGCCGGCGCCCGACCGCGACCACTACCCGGTCCACCTCCACCGGACCGCCCTCGGCCAGCACGACGGTCGTCGCCTCCCCAACGGGGCGGTGGCCGGTGACCTCGACCCCCGTCCGCACCTCGATGCCCCGCCGCTCGAAGCTCCTCCTCACCACGGCGGCCACCTCGGCGTCGCAGCCGGGCAGGATCTTCGGCAGCCCCTCCAGCAAGGTCACCGCCACCCCGAGGTCGGTAAGCAGGGACGCGAACTCGCACCCCACGGCGCCGGCCCCGATCACCGCCACCCGTCGGGGCAGATCGGTCATGGAGAGCGCCTCGTCGGAGGTGAGCACCACCCGCCCGTCCACCTCGAAGCCCGGCAGGGTGCGAGGAACCGAGCCCGAAGCCAGGATGACGCTGCTCCCCTCGAGCTCCTCGGTACCCCCCCCGTCGACGTGGACCACGACCCGACCGTCTCCGGCGTAGGTGCCGGTACCGGCCACGGTGGCCACCTTTCGCCGGTCGAGCAGGCCGGCCAGGCCCCTCCACAGCCGGCCGACGACCTCCTGCTTGCGGGCCATGGCCCGGGTGAGGTCGAGGACGGGCGCCCCGGCGTCGATCCCGAAGGCGGCGGCGCCGGAGACGGTGCGGTACACCGAAGCTGTCTCCAACAGCTCCTTGGCGGGGATGCAGCCCCGGTGGAGGCAGACCCCGCCCACCTTGTCCCGCTCCACCAGGGCGACCGAGAGGCCGGCGGCAGCCCCGTAGAGGGCGGCGGCGTACCCACCCGGCCCGCCGCCGATGACCACGAGGTCGTGCTGGTCGGCCATGTCTCCCAACGCTACCGGCTCCCGCCCGAGGGGAACCTCGGAGGAGGGGGGCTAGCGGGCCAGGCGGCGGGCCGGGGGCTAGCCCGCTCTCTGGTCATGGGGCGGCGGTGGGCGACGTCTGGCGACCGGAGAAGGGGGGCCCGGCTCCCGCCCGAGGGGACGGCGGCCCGGGGCGGGCCAGGCGGCGGCTCTCTGGTCATGGGGCGGCGGCCCGGGTGGCGGGCCTGGGGCTAGCCCGCTCTCTGGTCATGGGGCGGCGGTGGGCGACGTCTGGCGACCGGAGAAGGGGGGCCCGGGGCCGCCCGGGGTGGCGGCGGCCTGGGCGGCGGGCCGGGGGCTAGCCCGCTCTCTGGTCATGGG
>JBOGHU010000080.1:0-30661 GCA_050742255.1 Acidimicrobiales bacterium | reverse complement strand
GCGCCGCGGCGGCGGCGGTGACGTTCGGGTTGGCCCTCATGGGCGCGGGAGGGCTGGGGCCGGCCAGCCTCGTCCCCGAGGTCGATGGGGCGGTGGCTCGTCACGCCGCGGCGGTGTCGGCCATGGCCACCGGTGGGCTGATGGAGGCCGATGGGGGCGCCGACCCGCTGGTCCCGCCGGTGCCGGTGGTGCCCACCACCGAGCCCACCCGCTCGCCCGAGGACCTGCCGCCTCCGTTCGATGCCCCCGAGGCCCTCGGCGGCTACGAGCTGGTGCGGGCGTTCCGCTCCTCCGCCGGACTGCACCTGGTGTACCAGCGAGGACCCTACGGGCTCTCGGTGTTCGAGTCGGTGGGAGACGTCGACTTCGGATCCCTGCCCCCGGGCGGCCGTCGCCTGGACGTGGCTGGCTCCGACGGCTGGCGCTGGGAGACCGCCGAGGTGGCCGGGCGGGTCGTGGTGGTCGACCACCACGGGGTGGCGGTGGTCCTGGCCGGCGACGAGCCCGGAGAGGCCGTGCTGGACGCAGCCCGCTCCCTGCCCGACCCGCCCCCGCTCTCGGTGGCCCAGCGCCTGCGCCGGGCGGCGGGCGTCGTGCTGGAGGACCTCAGCCTGGTCGGGTGAGAGCCGATCCTGCCCGTCAGGTCGTGGAGGCGGCGGCCAGCCGACGGCGCTTGAGGATCCGCCGCCGCTCACGCTCCGACTCACCGCCCCAGACCCCGTGGTCGACCCGGTGGTACAGGGCGTACTCCAGGCACGGCTCCTTCACCGGGCAGGTCGCGCAGATCCGCCGGGCGTGCTCCACGCCCACCCCGTCGCTCGGGAAGAAACGAGCCGGTGGCTCGTGGCGGCAGTTCGCTCTGTCCATCCACTTGGTGTCCATCACGCCTCCGTTCACAGCACTGTACGACGGAACCGCCGAAATCGTTCCCTACGCCGGACAGGTTCTCGTGCCAGGTTCTCGTGCCAGGTTCTCGCGGGGGCCGCCCCGGGAACGGTTCGGGGGACCGCGGCGTTTCTCCCCGGAGAGGGCGAACGCCCTGACCGGTCGTCCGAGGAGGGCGAGGCATGCCCGACCAGCACGATTACCGAGACCCAGGGGAGCGGGGGGAGCTACGGAGTGAGGTGACCACCGTCGAGCCCGGTGGCGAGGGTCCCCCCGCCCCGGAGCCGCCCGTCCGGCCCACCTGGCTCGATCCCCCCACCTCGCCACCGACCGGCGAGGTCCCCCCCCGCTTCCCACCGCCACCCCCGGTGCCGGCGCCTCCACCGGCGGGCCGGTCGGATCGCAGGTCCACCTGGAGACCGGCCCTCATCGGGGCGCTGGTGGGCGCGTTGGTGGCCGCCGCCGTGACTGGTGGGATCGTGGCGGCGACCGACGACGGAGAGGGCCCCGCCCGGGCCCGTGGGCCCAACCTGGAGCTGTCGGGCCAGCCGCTCGACGTCCAGGGCGTGCTCGACGCCGTCGAGCCCGGTGTCGTCGCCATCAAGGTGGCCGGCACCCGGGCGGGCCCCCTCGGGCCCAGCCAGGTGGCGGGGGCCGGGAGCGGCATGATCATCGAGCCCGACGGCCTGATCCTGACCAACGCCCACGTGGTGGGGGGGGCCACGTCCATCAGCGTCTCGCTGGCCGACGGCCGGGAGGTCCGCGCCGACCTGGTGGGCAGCGTCCCCTCCTCGGACGTGGCCCTGGTCCGGGCCCGTGACGTCGACGACCTGGTCCCGGTCCGCCTGGGCGACTCCTCCACCCTGCAGGTGGGAGACGACGTGGTGGCGGTGGGCAACGCCCTCAACCTGGGGGACCGGCCCACGGTGACCACCGGGATCGTCTCCGCCCTCAACCGCAGCATCGAGGCCGAGACCGGGGACCGCCTCGACGACCTCATCCAGACCGACGCCGCCATCAACAGGGGCAACTCCGGTGGTCCCCTGGTCAACGCCGCCGGGGAGGTGATCGGCGTGAACACTGCCATCGCCGGGGGGGCCGAGAACATCGGGTTCGCTCTCGACATCAACTCGGTGAAGCCCCTGATCGACGACGTGCGGGCGGGCGGGGGAGAGGTGCGCGGCGGCGCCTTCCTCGGCATCAGCAGCGTCGACCTCGACCAGGTCAGTGCCGCGGTACTCGATCGTCTCGGCATCGAGGGGGACGGCGGCGCCTTCGTGGCCCAGGTCTTCCCCGGGAGCGCGGCCGAGCAGGCCGGCCTGCAGCCCGGGGACCTGATCGTGGCCGTCGACGGCGAGGAGGTGTCCGGTTCCGACGACGTGGGGTCGGCCATCGCCGGGCGCCAACCCGGCGACGAGGTCCAGATCCGCTACTTCCGGGGGGGTGACGAGCGCACGGCCAACGCCGTCCTCGGGTCGCGGGGGGTCGGACAGGGCTAGGGGCCTCTGTCGCGCTGACTAGGCTGGTCTCTCGCCGTTCGTCCATGAGGAGCGCCAAGGGTGTTCGAGCCGACAGCCGAGTCCCAGGAACCGCCCCGGGGCCACGTCCGCGTGGTCTACCTTGGGCCGGTGGCGCCCCACTGGGAGCTGCAGTCCGACTTCGGTGACCGACAGGTCATCGAGGCGTTCCGCCAGCGCATGATGGCCCGTCTGGTGCTGCTGCCGCCCCACGACCCCCAGTTCCGGCGCAACCGGGAGCGGGTGGCCCGTGACGCCGAGCGGGAGAACCTTCTCCTCGAATGGGACCTGGGGCTGCCCGACGAGGAGGCGCCCCCCGACCCCGGCTACCGCCCCTGAGCAACCGGTGCGGGCCATCGGCATCGACCTGGGGGGCACCAAGATCCAGGGCGTCGTGGTCGCCGACGGGGAGGTGACGGCCGAGATCAAGGTGACCACGCCGAGGGGCGGGGCCGAGGCGGTGGTGGACGCCATCGCCGAGTGCGTGGCCAAGCTGGACGGTGGGGGCGGGGACGGCCGGGTCGAGGGTGTCGGCGTGGGGGCGCCGGGCGTGGTCGACGTCGCCACCGGCACGGTGGTCCGGGCCCCCAACCTCCCCGGGTTCGACGATCCCGTGCCCCTCGGCGAGCTGCTGACCGAGGCTGTCGACGGTCGCCGGGTGGCGGTCGACAACGACGTGAACCTCGGTGCCCTGGCCGAGCACCGCCTGGGGGCGGGGCGGGGCCATGGTGACCTCCTGGCCGTCTTCATCGGCACCGGTGTGGGCGGTGGGCTGGTGCTGGACGGCCGGCTGCGGCGGGGTCCGGGCGGGATGGCGGGCGAGCTCGGTCACGTGGTGGTGTGCGAGGGGGGGCGCCGCTGCGGGTGCGGCCAGCTCGGCCACCTCGAGGCCTACGCCGGCCGCACGGCCATGGAGGCCGAGGCGCGGCGCCGCCATGCCGGCGGCGAGCCCACCGCCCTGGTGGAGCTGGCTGGGTCCAGGCCCATGAAGTCCGGAGTCTTCGCCAAGGCCCTGGACGGAGGTGACCCCGTGGCGGTGGAGCTGCTCGACGGGGCGGTGGCCGCCCTGGGTGCGGCGCTGGCATCGGCCGCCTCCCTGGTCGACCTGGAGGTGGTGGTGGTGGGCGGGGGCCTGGCCGAGAAGCTGGGCCCCGCCTTCGTGGGCCGGACCGAGCAGGCCGTGCGCAGCCGCCTCTTCATCCCCTCGTGGACCCTGCGGGTCGTCCCCGCTGCCCTGGGCGACCTGGCCGGCGCCCTGGGCGCCGCCCTCCTCGCCGCCGAAGCCGGCCCAGAGCCCCGCCACTAGGCTGGTGGGGCCATGGCAGCCTCGGTTCCCCACCTCGACGCCCTCGTCGAGGGGACGGGCCGGCCGTCCCCTCTGCGTCCGGTCCACGTCCCCGACGGCCGGCGCTACCTCAACCGCGAGCTGTCGTGGCTGGACTTCAGCGAACGCGTGCTGGCCCTGGCCGACTCGGCCGATGTCCCCGCGCTGGAGCGGGCCAAGTACCTCGCCATCGTCAGCGAGGCGCGCGACGAGTTCTTCCAGGTCCGGGTGGCGGGCCTGAAGGACCAGGTGGCGGCGAGCCTGGGGGCGGTGACGCCCGACGGCCTGACCCCCGCCCAGCAGCTTCGGGCCATCCGGGCCCGGGTCGAGGAGCTGCTGGGGCGCGAGGCCCGCATCTTCCTGGGGCAGGTGGCCCCCGCCCTCGGTGACGTGGGGATCCGGTTCTCGAACTGGGACGAGCTCGACGCCGACGACCGCGAGCACCTCGTCGAGGTGTTCGAGGAGGAGATCTTCCCCGTGCTCACCCCCCTGGCGGTGGACCCCGGGCACCCCTTCCCCTACATCTCCAACCTGTCGCTCAACCTCGGGGTGATGGTGCGCGACCCCGACACCAGGGACCGCCGCTTCGCCCGGGTGAAGGTGCCCGACCTGCTGCCCCGGTTCGTGGTGATGCCCGACGGCGAGCGCTACGTGCCCCTGGAGCAGGTGATCGACCAGCACCTGGGTGCCCTGTTCCCGGGCATGGAGGTCGAGTCCCACCACCCCTTCCGGGTCACCCGCAACGCCGACCTGACCCTGGAGGAGGAGGAGGCCGAGGACCTCCTGGCCGCGGTGGAGGTGGAGCTGCGCCGGCGCCGCTTCGGGCGGGCGGTGCGCCTGGAGGTGCCCCGGGACATGGACCCCGAGATGCTGGCCCTCCTCACCCGGGAGCTGGACCTGGGTCCCGAGGACGTCTACGCCTCCGACGCCCCCCTGGAGCTGAGCGGGCTGTGGAACGTCTGGGGGCTGCCCCGGCCCGACCTCAAGGACGACCCGTGGACGTCGGTGACCCAGCCCCGCCTGGCCGAGCGTGACGACGAGCCGGTCGACGTCTTCGCCCGCATCCGCGCCGGCGACATCCTCGTCCACCACCCCTACGATTCCTTCTCCTCCTCGGTCACGGCCTTCATCCGCCAGGCCGCCTCCGACCCCAAGGTCCTGGCCATCAAGCAGACCCTCTACCGGACCTCGGCCGACAGCCCCATCGTCAAGGCCCTCATCCGCGCGGTGGAGAAGGGCAAGCAGGTGGCGGCCCTGGTGGAGCTCAAGGCCCGCTTCGACGAGCAGGCCAACGTGGCCTGGGCCCGCGCCCTGGAGGAGGTGGGGGTGCACGTAGTGTACGGGCTGGTGGGCCTGAAGACCCACTCCAAGACCTCGCTGGTGGTGCGCCAGGAGTCCGATGGCATCCGCCGCTACTGCCACGTGGGGACCGGCAACTACAACGAGAAGACGGCCCGGCTCTACGAGGACCTGGGCCTGCTCACCTGCGACCCCGACATCGGGGCCGACCTCTCCCAGCTGTTCAACTACCTCACCGGCTACGGCCGCCAGGAGCGCTTCCGCAGGCTGCTGGTCGCGCCCGGTCCGCTCCGGCCCCGCATCGCCGAGCTCATCGCCGCCGAGGCCGACGCCGAGCCGGGCACCGGGCGCATCGTGATGAAGATGAACAACCTGGTCGACACCGAGATGATCGACGCCCTCTACGCCGCGTCCCGGGCCGGCGTGGAGATCGACCTGGTGGTGCGGGGGATCTGCTGCATGCGGGCGGGGGTCCCCGCGCTGTCGGAGACCATCAGGGTGCGCTCCATCGTGGGACGGTACCTGGAGCACTCCCGGATCTTCTTCTTCGCCAACGGCAAGGGGCCGGGCCGTCCCGCCTACTACATGGGCTCGGCCGACCTCATGCCCAGGAACCTCGACCGCCGGGTCGAGGCGGTCATCCCGATCGACGACCCGGCGCTGCAGGCCCGGCTCCAGCAGGTGCTCGACGTCAACCTCGACGACGACGTGCTGGCGTGGGAGCTGGAGCCTGACGGCTCCTGGCGGAAGGTGGAGACCACGATCGGGGTCAACACCCACCAGAGCCTCCAGCGCCTGGCCCGGGAGCGGGCCCGGCGGCGGGAGCCGGAGGCCCCGCCGCGGGTCGGGTAGGTGTCGAGCGACGTCTGGGAGCCGGCCCCACGTGGTGACGGCGGGGGGCCCTCGGTGCAGGCGGCCGGAGGCGTGGTGTGGCGCCCCGGCCCCGACCGCGGGGTGGAGGTCTTGGTGGTGCACCGGCCCCGCTACGGCGACTGGTCGTTCCCCAAGGGCAAGCGGGACCCGGGCGAGACCGACCAGGAGTGCGCCCTGCGGGAGGTCGAGGAGGAGACCGGTTACCGTTGCGCCCTAGGCGCCGAGCTGCCCGGGAGCAAGTACCTGGACCGGGGGGGGCGGCCCAAGGAGGTCCGGTACTGGGCGATGACGGTGGTATCGGGGTCCTTGACGCCCATGGCCGCCGAGGTGGACCAGGCCTGCTGGCTGGGGGGCGAGGCCGCCGCCAGCCTGCTCACCTACGACCGGGACAGGGTGGTCCTCGACGGCCTGCAGAGCTGTTGACACCGGGGGCGGCGCCGGCCAGCATCTGCATTGATGGGTGTCGATCTGGATGACCCGGCGGTGGTCGGCCGGGGCCTCAGGGCGGTGGCCGACCCGTTGCGCTGGCGGATCCTGGGTCTCCTCGCCGCCGAGGAGCTGTGCGTGTGCCACCTGGTCGACGAGCTCGGGGTGGCCCAGTCGGTGGCGAGCCACCACCTCGGGGTGCTGCGCCAGGCCGGGTTGGTCGAGGCGGAGCGCCACCGGTACTGGACCTACTACCGGCTCCGGCCCAGTTCCCTGGCCGCGCTGGGTGGGGCGGTCTCGGCGCTGGCGGCCGAGGGTGGCGAGCGGCCGCCCCGCCGCCGGCCCTGTGGGTGACGCCGTGGGCGGGCCGCCGCCTCCTGGCCGGGGCGCACCGGGCCCGGGACGGGGAGGGCCCTCGGCCGGGCCGGTCCGGCCGGACCTGGTCGGGGCGATCGCCCGCCTCAGCCACGAGTTCGCCGGCACCTTCTCGCCCGAGACGGTCGAGCACTACGTCACCGACAGCATCACCCGCTGGTCGGAGGTCCGGGTCACGACCTACCTGCCGCTTCTGACGGAGCGCTTCGCCCGGGAGCGCCTGCGGGCGGTGGCCACCGTGGAGAGGAGGGTCATGGCTGAGGTTCCCGAGGTGCTGTTCGTCTGCGTCCACAACGCCGGTCGCTCGCAGATGGCGGCTGCCCTGCTCGACCACCACGCCGTCGGCCGCGTGCACGTGCGCTCGGCCGGCAGCGCGCCCGCCGACGCCATCAACCCCGCGGTCGTCGCCACCATGGACGAGCTCGGCGTCGACCTGTCCCGGGAGTTCCCCAAACCCCTCACCGACGAGGTGGTCCGAGCCGCCGACGTCGTGATCACCATGGGGTGCGGCGACGCCTGCCCCATCTTCCCCGGCCGTCGCTACCTGGACTGGGACCTACCGGACCCTGCCGGCAAGGGCGTCGAGGAGGTGCGGCTCATCCGTGATGAGATAGATCGACGGGTCCGGGCCCTGCTGGCCGAGCTGGCACCGGGGGGCTGAGGGCCCCGGGCCAGTCGTCAGTGCAGCTCGAGGATGGGCCATCCCGCCGCCTTGGCCACGGCCCGCAACCGGCGATCGGGGTTGACCGCCACCGGGTACCCGCAGGCCTGCAGCAGGGGGAGGTCGGAGCTGGCGTCGGAGTAGGCGAACGACTGGCCCAGCTCCACCATCCCGAGCTCGTCGCGCAGCCGGGCCAGCTTGCCGTGGCTGTGGCAGAACGGGCCGTCGAGATCACCGGTGAAGCGGCCGTCGGCGACCTTGGCCCGGGTGCCGATCCCGATGGCCACTGAGAGCTGGGTGGCCACCGCCTCTACCAGCTCCTGGGGGCTGGCGGAGAGGATCACGCAGTGGTCACCGGCCTCGTGGTGCTGGCGCAGGACGCGCCGGGCCGCGGGCGAGACCTGAGTGGCGACCTCGGTCGCCACCACCTCGGCCAGGGCGACCAGCGGATCCCTCTCCATGCCGGTCGCCAGGGCCAGCAGCCGGGACTGGAGGGTCATGGTCTCGCCCTCTCTCTGGCCCCGCCGCCGGAACGTCGCCTCCTTGGCCAGGAAGCCCACGAGGGTCGCCGGCCTGATCAGCCCGGCCCGGGCCATGGCCCGGCCCAGGTGGATCAGGCTGGAGCCGGGCAGCAGCGTCCGGTCCAGGTCGAAGATGGCCAGGTTCTCGGTGGGTCGCCGGCCGGGAGGGGCGGGCGGGTGCGGTCGGTCGGTTGTGGGAGCTGGAGTGCTCATGGCCCTCAGTCTGGGGAGCGAGCGTTTCAATCGTGTGGCGCCACTGCAGAAGGACAGTGAACCGCGCAAGAAGGTTTGGCACGCCGCCCCATCGTCAGGCGGCAACGCCGGCCCGATCCGCTGGGCACCGGCCTCGATGAGGGCCGTACCTGCCACGGTGGGCAGCACCCAGGCTAGCACCGAGCCCCTGCTCACCACCAGCAGGGCGGTTCACCAGGGACACGTGGGAGCCGGATCAGTCGGAACGGCCGGAGAGCCGGCCGGGGGTGCCTCCGCCCAACCACCGCCGCCCACGACCGCGGCCTCGGTGGCGGTGGCGAGCGCCGCCAGACCGGTGGCGGTGGTGGTGAGGATGGCGACGGCCAGCTGGCACGCCGCCACCGCCCGGCTGCGCCCGCCGCCTCCCCAGGCGGCACCCACCACCGCCGGGCGGCGGCGGGGCCCTGGTGGCCATCGCCGGCGCCCTGATGGGCGCTTGGCCGCTCTCCGGACACCGGGCGTCGCCCACCGACGTCTGGTGACCGGAGAGTGGCCGGGGCGGCCCGGGAGCTGGCGGGCCAGGGCCTACCGGGAGCTGATTGGCCTACCGGGAGCTGGCCGGCCAGGGCCCGCCGGGCCAGGGGCTGGGCGCCGGGCCGCCCCGCCCCGGGCTCACAGCGCTCCCTCCGCGAATGGGCCCCAGATGGCGAAGGTCATCCCCAACTGGCCGCCGCCGCCCGAGCGGGTCTCCCCCTGGATGTTCACGAAGAGATTGCGACCGTCAGGGCTGAAGGTGGCGCCGGCCCACTCCTTGTCGTTCACCAGGTTCTGGGCGAAGTCGAAGATCTGCCCGCCGCGGGTCAGTCCCCGCATGGAAGAGCCCGTCCAGGTCGCCGTCCTCGCACACCAGCACCCCGCCACGGGGCGAGACGGTGATGTTGTCGGGGTTGTCGAGCACGGCCTCGCCCGGCGACTCGAAGACCAGGCGCAGGAGGCCGGTCGAGTTGCCCAGCGGCCGGTACTCCCAGACCTGGCCCTCCTCGGCATCGCCCCCGCTGGTGGCGTTGAAGAAGATCGAGCCCTCCCCGTACCAGCAGCCCTCCAGGCGGGAGAAGACGGCGCCGCCCCCCGCCAGGCCCTGGGAGAGGACGGCGCCGGGGTCGGCCTCGGCCCCGGGTGGGTCGGGATCGGCTATGTCGACCCAGTCCACCGGCAGGGCCCGGCGCACCGTCTGGCCGCTCCGGGTGTCGTATCGGGGGCGGTCGCGCACCGCCAGCATCTGCAGCGTCCCCCCGGCGGCGAGCTGACCGGGCCGGTCGGGGAGGAAGCGGTAGAAGCCGGCGTCGCCCCGGTCCTCGGTCTGGTAGACGATCCCGGTGGCGGGGTCGGTGGCGGCGGCCTCGTGCACGAAGCGGCCCATGGCCGACAGGGGCGGGGCGGCGACGGGGCCCTCGGCCGAGGCCGGCACCTCGAAGACGAAGCCGTGGTCGGCCGACCACCCCTGGGCCTTCCCGGCAGTGGTCTCCTCGCAGGAGAGCCAGGACCCCCACGGGGTGGGCCGCCGGCGCAGTTGACGATGGTGCCCTGGAGGCTGACGAAGTCCCGCACCAGCTCCACGCCACCGTCGGGTGCGGACCGGAGCTCGAGGGTGGTGGTGCCTCCGGGGCCCAGGGGGTCGTAGGCGGGCAGGGCGGGGTCGCCGTCGAGGCCGCTGACGCCGGGGTCGTCACGGTCCTCGTGGTTGCGGACCAGGCGCAGGGTTCCGTCAGGCAGGGCCAGGGCCGCCATGCCGTCGTGGGCCTTGGGGGTCGGGTTGCCGTCGGACATGGGGTCGCCCTCGAAGCCGAAGCCCAGGTAGGAGAAGCCGAGGGGGAGGGCCAGGCGGGCCACGCCGTCGCGGCGATCGGGGACCGGGCCGAGCAGCCCGTAGCCCCCCTCGCCCCGTGGGGCCCGGCGGGGAGGCCGACCCCGCTCCGCCGACGCGGCCAGGGCGGCGAAGGGGTTGCTCCCCGCCAGCGCCCCCGCCGCCAACGCGGCAGAGCCGCCGAGGAAGCTGCGCCTGTCGACGAGGGGCCCGGTTCGGGTCGTGGTCATGGTGGGTGGCCTCCTGGGCTCGGGCTCGGTGCCTGGTCACCGGGCACCGTAGGGACCGCAGGTGAACCCCGGCCCGGCCCGGCGTGAGCGGAGGGTGAACTCTTGATTTCGCCTCTCCGACACGGCCCGGCCGGCGGGCGCCCACAGACGAGTGTTCGGTAGCTGTTCACCGCCGGTTCACCCCCGGTCCGGTAGATGGTCAACACGTACCGCTAGCGTCACCGGCGGCACCGACGACGGCAGTCGCCCTATCCCCAGGAGGAGACCTTGCTCCGACTCCCACGCACACGGACCCGAGTGACCGCCCTGTTGGCGGGTCTGGCCCTGGTCGCCGCCGCCTGCGGCAACGGCGACTCCGAGGACGCCGGCGCCGGCGAGGGCGGCGGGCTCTCCGGGGAGATCGTGATCTCCGGCTCCTCGACGGTCGAGCCCATAAGCTCGGCGGTCGGCAAGGCCTTCTCGGATGGCAACCCCGGAGCCTCCGTCTCGGTCGACGGCCCGGGCACCGGCGACGGCTTCCAGCTCTTCTGCGAGGGCTCGACCGACATCTCCGACGCCTCCCGTGCGATCAAGGACGAGGAGGCCCAGGCCTGTGCGGACGCCGGGATCGAGTTCATCGAGCTCAAGGTGGGAATCGACGGGATCGCCGTGCTCACCTCGCCCGAGGGCGAGGGGGTCGCCGACTGCCTCGACTTCCCGGCCCTGTACGCCCTGGTCGGCCCGGAGTCGACCGGGTTCGCACGGTGGTCGGACGCCGCCCCCCTGGCCGAGGAGGCGGGGAGCGCCTTCGCCGACCGGTTCCCCGACGCCCCCCTCGACATCACCGCCCCCGGCGAGGAGTCCGGCACCTACGACAGCTTCGTGGAGCTGGCCCTCGAGGACCTGGCCGAGGAGCGGGGCCAGGAGGCCCAGACCCGTCCCGACTACCAGTCCTCCGGCGACGACAACGTCATCGTCCAAGGGATCGAGGGCTCGTCCAGCTCCTTCGGCTGGGTGGGGTTCGCCTTCTTCGAGGCGAACCGGGAGGCGCTCAAGGCCTTCGAGGTCGACGGTGGCGACGGGTGCGTGGAACCCACCCCCGACACCATCGCCAGCGGCGAGTACCCCCTGTCCCGCCCCCTGTTCATCTACGTGAACGCCCAGCGGTTGGCCGACAACCCCACCCTGGCGTCCTTCGTCGAGCTCTACCTGAACGAGGGCATCACCAAGGTGTCCGAGGTCGGCTACGTGCAGCTAGAGGAGGGCGAGCTGGCCGAGACCAGGACGGCGTTCGAGAACCGCGAGGCCGGGACCCGGGAGGGCTAGCCTCACCCCTCGGCGGGGCGGCGGGACCCGACCCTGAGATGAAGCCGGCAGGGCCCCAGAGAGGAGGCTGGTTGGCAGGGACGACTGCTCCGAGGCCGCTGGCCCTCGGCGACCTGCGGGGCAGGACCGCCCGTCGGCGCAAGGAGGCCCTCGTCCGATCGGCCTTCCTCGGGGCGGCGACGCTCTCCATCGTCATCAGCGTCGCCATCGTGGCCTCGCTGGTCCGGGAGGCGTGGACCTTCATCGCCGGGGTGGAGCTGTCGTCGCTCTGGGAGATCGGGTGGTTCCCCCGCCGAGGCCTCTACGACGTCAAGACCCTTGTGGTGGGGACCCTGCTCGTCACCGCCATCGCCATGGCGGTGGCCGCCCCCCTGGGCCTGGGGGCGGCGGTCTACCTCTCCGAGTACGCCCGACCCCGGGTCCGCCGCGTCCTCAAGCCCGCCCTCGAGATCCTGGCGGGCATCCCCAGTGTGGTGGTGGGCGTGTTCGCCCTCAACTGGATCTCGCCTGAGGTCGTCCAGCGACTGTCGGAGCAGGCCCCCCTGTTCAACCTGGCCGCCGCCGGCCTCGGCGTCGGCATCCTCGTCATCCCCATCGTGGCGTCGATCTCCGAGGACGCCATGCGGTCGGTGCCGAAGGAGCTCCGGGAGGCGGCATACGGCATGGGGGCGCGCCAGGCGACGGTCTGCACCAAGGTGGTGATCCCGGCGGCCGTGTCCGGCCTGGCGGCGGCGTTCATCGTGGCCGTCTCCCGTGCCATCGGGGAGACCATGGTCGTGGCCATCGTGGCCGGAGCCACGGGCGGCTCGTTGTTCAGCGTCGACGTCTTCAGGTCCGGGCAGACCATGACGGGGGCCATGGTCGCCCAGGCGGCGGGCACCGACCGGGTGGTGGGCGCCGGCTTCACCTTCCAGAGCCTGTTCTTCGTCGGGTTCCTGCTGTTCGTGATCACCCTGGCGCTCAACCTCGCCGCCGGCCGCGTGGTCCAGCGGGTGCGCCAGCGGTACTGATGGCCACCCTCGTCCCGCCCGTCTCGGCCACCGACGCCGTCCGTCGGGCCCTCCAGGGTCGACGCTCCAGCCTGGCCGGGCTGGCCTTCCAGGCCGTGGTGATGGTGGCCCTGCTGGTGTCGTTGCTCATCCTCGTGGTCCTCCTCGCCGACGTCGTCTCGGGCGGGTGGGGCGTGCTCGTCGGGCGGGGGTGGGACTTCCTGACCTCGCCCACCTCTCCCGACCCCGGGGAGGTCGGGGTCTGGCAGGGGATCCGTGGATCGCTGTTCATCGCGGTCGCCATCACCGTGATCGCCTTCCCTCTCGGGGTCGGCGCCGCCCTGTACATGGAGGAGTACGCGCCCGACAACCGTTTCACCCGGCTCATCGACGTCACCATCCGCAACCTGGCCGGCGTGCCCTCGGTCGTGTACGGCATCCTCGGCCTGGCCATCTTCGTGCAGGCCCTGGCCCGGCTCACCGGCGGCGACAGCGTGCTCTCCGCCGGGGTCACCATCGCCATCCTGGTGCTCCCGATCGTGATCATCACCTCCGCCGAGGCCATCCGGGCCGTCCCCGACAGCATCCGCGAGGCCGGCTTCGGCGTGGGTGCCACCCGCTGGGAGGTCATCCGCAGCCACGTCCTGCCCTACGCCGCCCCGGGCATCCTCACCGGCACCGTGCTGTCGCTGTCCCGGGGCCTGGGCGAGGCCGCCCCCCTCATCCTGGTGGGGGCGATCGACGGGTTCTTCGTCACCGGCGGAGATCCCGGCCTGCTCGACGAGCTGCAGGGCAAGTTCACCGCCCTGCCTAACCTGGTCTTCAACTTCGCCCAGCAACCGGGCCGGGTGTTCGTGGAGGAGATCGCCCCTGCCACCATCATCGTGCTGCTCTCGGTCGTGCTCCTGGCCAACGTGGCGGCGATCCTCGCCCGCAACCACTACGAGAAGAAGAGGTAGCAGATGGCGTCCGAGCCCGCCACCTTCCAGGACGACCTCATCGAGGCCGGGCCCGTGACCCAGCTCGACGACGACCGGGCCGACGACCCCGCCGTCTTCCAGGTGGACGGCCTCAGCGTCTACTACGGCGCCTTCCGGGCGGTGCGCGACGTCGACCTGGTGGTGGACCCCAACCGCATCACCGCCTTGATCGGGCCGTCAGGCTGCGGCAAGACCACGTTGCTGCGGTCGTTCAACCGCATGAACGACCTCATCGACACGGCTCGGGTGGAGGGCTCGATCCGCTACCACGGCGTGGACCTGTACCACGAGGACGTCAACCCCGTGGAGGTCCGGCGGCGCATCGGGATGGTCTTCCAGAAGCCGAACCCCTTCCCCAAGTCGATCTACGACAACGTGGCCTTCGGTCCCCGGGTGTCGGGGACCAGGAGGCACCACCTCGACGACGTCGTCGAGCGGTCGCTGCGGCGGGCCGCCCTCTGGGAGGAGGTGAAGGACCGGCTCAACGCCTCGGCGATGGGCCTCTCGGGAGGCCAGCAGCAGCGACTGTGCATCGCCCGCGCCCTGGCCGTGGACCCCGACGTGATCCTCATGGACGAGCCGTGCTCGGCGCTGGACCCCATCGCCACCGGCCGCATCGAGGACCTGATGGACGAGATGAAGCAGGAGATCACGATCGTCATCGTCACCCACAACATGCAGCAGGCAGCCAGGGTCAGCGACATGTGCGCCTTCTTCACCGCCGAGGTCAACGAGCGCAGCGATACCCGCACCGGGGTGCTCGTCGAGTACGATCAGACCGAGCGGATCTTCTCCAACCCGAAGGACGAGCGCACGGAGAACTACATAACCGGTAGGTTCGGATAGAGGGGCCGTGGACCGTCTCCCCCTCCAGGCCGAGCTGAACCAGCTTCGTCTCCAGGTCGAGGTCATGGCGGTGCGGGTGGGCGAGGCCCTCGAGCGCATGCGGGTGGTCCTCGCCACCGGCGACCCCACCGTGGCCAGGGCCGCCCTGGCGGCCGACGACGAGGTGGACGCCATGCTGGTGTCGCTGACCGAGCGGTGCTACGACCTGATCCGCCGGGAGTCGCCGGTGGCGTCCGACCTGCGCTTCGTGGTCTCGGTGATGCGGGTGCTCGAGGAGCTGGAGCGGATCGGGGACCTGTCGTTGCGGGTGGTCAAGCGGCGGCCCGATCATCGCTTCCTGGCCGGCCACCCGGGGATCTTCCGGACCTTGCTGGGCATGGCCGAGCTCGCCCAGGGGCTGTTCCGAACCGCCCTCGACGCCTGGTCGGCCCAGGACCTCGACCGGGCCAGCTCGCTCGCGACCCGCAACCGGTCCATGGATGACGCCTACTCCGCCCTGCTCGGCCACATCCTCGGCCTCGAGGGGCCGGGGGCGCGGCGGATGGCGGTGGCCTCGGTGCTGGTGGGCCGGGCCCTGGAGCGCATCGCCGACCACACCGCCATCGTGGGGGAGCGCCTCCGCTACCTGCTCACCGGAGATCCCGCCCACCTGGCCGCCGAGGTGCGCTGACCGTGGACCACGAGATCCGCCGGAGCTTCCACCACGACCTCGAGGCGGTCCGCAGCGACATCGTCCGTCTGGCCGGCATGGTCACCGAGGCCCTGGCCCGCGCCACCCAGGCCCTGCTGGACGGGGACCTGGGCGTCGCCGAGGAGATCATCGGCGGTGACGACGTGCTCGACACCCTCGCCCTCGCCATCGAGGAGCGCTGCTACCAGCTCCTGACCCTCCAGCAGCCCATGGCCACCGACATGCGGGCCCTGGTCGCCGCCATCCGGCTCACGGCCGAGATCGAGCGCTCGGGCGACCTGGTGGTGAACATCATGAAGGGGATGCGACGCATGTACGGGGTGGAGTTCGACCCCAAGCTGCGGGGCCGGCTCCAGAGCCTGAGCCAGCAGGTGCACCGGCTGTTCCGGCTGTCCATCGACGCCTACGTGGACCGCGACGCCGCCCTGGCCCTCGCCCTCGACGACATGGACGACACCGTCGACGCCCTCCACGCCGACTACATCCAGGCCATCTTCGAGACCCACGGGACCGGCACCGTGGGGCTGCAACCGGCGGTGCAGCTGGCCCTGGTCGGCCGGTACTACGAGCGCATCGCCGACCACGCCGTCAACATCGGTGAGCGGGTCCGCTACCTGGTCACCGGGGACCTGCCCGAGCACGCCGGCCCGCCACCGGTCGGCCACGGGGCCGATGCCGGCCCGGGGAGCTGAGACGAGGAGCCGGTGAGCACGGCGTGGTTGGCAGGGGCGGGAGCGGTGGCGGTGGCGGCGGTGGCGGTGGCGGTCGGCGGGGCGGTGGCACGGCGGGCCGTGCGGGGCCGCATCGACGCCGCCGTGGTGCGGCTGGACACCGTGGTGGGCCCCGAGGGGGCCCCGGCGCCGGGCCGGTCGCTCGACGCCGCCCTGGGGTGCCTGGAGCGGGCTGCCGACCGGGCCGTGGCCGCCGCTCGTGACGCCCTGGTCGAGGTGGCCCGCCTGGACCGGGCGCTGGAGGCCATCCCCCAGGGGGTGGTCATCTGCGACGAGGACGGCCGGGAGGTGTTCCGCAACTGGGTGGCCGCCGGATTCGCCGGGGCCCGCCACTCCGAGGCCCTGGTGGAGGCGGCCATCCAGGACGGGCTGGGGTCGGCCCTGGCCGGCACCTCCCGGCGCCGGGAACTCGACCTGCTCGGACCTCCCCGCCGCCAGCTGGTGGTCTCCTCGGTCCCCCTCGACGACGGGAGCCGGACCACGGGGGCGGCGGTGACCATCGAGGACGTCTCCGAGAGGCGGCACCTGGAGGCAGTCCGGCGGGACTTCGTGGCCAACATCAGCCACGAGCTCAAGACGCCCGTGGGGGCCCTCGGCGTGCTGGCCGAGACCATCGTCGCCGAGGACGACCCCACCGTGAGCCGGCGCCTGGCCGGGCGGATGACCGGCGAGGCGCTCCGGGTGGGGCGGATCATCGACGACCTGCTCGAGCTGAGCCGGATCGAGGCCGAGGAGTCTCCGAAGCGGGAGCCGGTGGCCGTGCAGGTGCTGGTGGGGGAGGCCGTCGAGCGGGTCTGGCCGCTGGCCAGGTCCAGGCGGATCATCCTCGACGCCGAGGACGTCTCCTGCTGCCACAGCGTGCGCGGCGACCGCCGCCAGCTCGTCTCGGCCCTCGGGAACCTGCTGGAGAACGCGTGCAAGTACAGCGACGAGGGCTCCAACGTCGAGGTCCGCTCGGGCTCGGACGGGACCTGGATCGAGGTCTCGGTGCACGACCACGGGATCGGCATCCCCGCCCGGGACCTGGAGCGGGTCTTCGAGCGCTTCTACCGTGTCGACCGGGCCCGCAGCCGGGAGACGGGCGGTACCGGCCTGGGGCTCTCGATCGTCCGCCACGTGGCCACCAACCACCACGGCGAGGTCGGCGTGGCCTCCGTGGAGGGGCAGGGGTCGATCTTCACCCTGCGCCTGCCCGTCTGCCCCGAGCCGGCGGGGGTGGCTGACCCGTGCCGGGAGGCCGGGTGAGCACCAGCGCGCCGCGCCCCGCCGACTGCCGGACCGTGCTCGTGGTCGAGGACGAGGAGTCCTTCCTCGACGCCCTGGCCGTGGGCCTCGAGCGGGAGGGCTTCCGGGTCCAGGTCGCTCGGGACGGGATGGAGGCGCTGGAGATGTTCGACGTGGTCCGGCCCGACCTGGTCCTGCTCGACCTCATGCTCCCCAGGCTGTCGGGGATCGACGTGTGCCGCCGTCTGCGCTCCCGGTCGCGGGTGCCGATCATCATGCTGACCGCCAAGTCGTCTGAGATCGACACGGTGGTGGGCCTGGAGGTCGGTGCCGACGACTACGTGGCCAAGCCCTTCCGGCTCCGGGAGCTGGTGGCCCGGATGCGTGCGGCCCTGCGGCGCTCGGGCCACGGCGTCGGGGACGATGCCGTAGGCGAGGTCCTCGTGGTGGGCGACGTCCGCCTCGACGCCGAGCGCCACGAGGTGGTGATCCGGGGGGCCGAGGTCGCCCTGCCCCTCAAGGAGTTCCTCCTGCTGGAGCTCCTGCTGAACAACGCCGGGCGGCTGCTCCCCCGCGACACGCTCATCAGCCGGGTGTGGGGCCCCGACTACGTGGGGGACACCAAGACCCTCGACGTGCACGTGAAGCGCCTCCGCGCCAAGGTCGAGGACGACCCCGCCAGTCCCCGGCGCATCGTGACCATCCGGGGCCTGGGCTACAAGTACGAGCTGCCCAAGGGGTGACGCCTGTCCCCGGGCCGGTGCGGGGGTCCCCTACGATGGCCCCGTGAGGGCAGACGCGGGCTGGCGACCCCGGGGGACCTCCAATGGGCCATCGCGCGTCCTGGCGCCGTTCACCCGCCTGGCCCGGGCCCACGCCCTGGTGTCGGCCGGCGACACCCTCGTGGCCATGGCCCTGGCCGGGTCGCTGTTCTTCTCCATCTCCCCCGACGCGGCCCGCACCCGGGTCGCCCTGTACCTGGTGCTGACCATGGCGCCCTTCGCCGTGGTGGCGCCGCTCATCGGTCCCTGGATCGACCGACGCCGGGGCGGGCGGCGCTCGATGGTCGTGCTCTCGGCGGTGGCCCGGGCCGGGGTGTGCCTCCTGATGATGGACGACATCGACAGCCTGCTGCTGTTCCCCGAGGCGTTCGCGGTGCTGGTGCTGGCCAAGGGCTACCACGTGGCCCGGGCGTCGCTGGTCCCCGGGCTGGTGCGGGACGACTCCGGGCTGGTCGAGGCCAACTCCAAGCTGGTGCTGATAAGCGGGGTCGCCGGCTTCGCCGCCGCCGGGCCCGGGGTGGCCCTTCTCCAAGCGGGCGCTCCCTGGGTGCTGGGGCTGGCTGCCGCCGCCTTCGCCGGTGGCGCCGTGGCCGCCCTGCGCATCCCCCGCACCCGGGTGGCGGTCGAACGACCGGGGCCCGTCGAGCAGGCCGAGCTGCGGGGCGCCGGCATCCTGCTGGCCGCCAGCGCCATGGCCGTCCTCCGGGCGGTGGTGGGGTTCCTGGCCTTCCTGCTGGCCTTCGCCCTCCGAGGTGACGGTGCCCCGGCGTGGTGGTTCGGTGTGGTCCTGGCCGCCAGCGGGGTCGGGGCCCTGGTCGGGGCGGTCGTCGCCCCGCGGCTGCGGCGGAGCGTTCGGGAGGAGCGGATCCTGTTCGGGTGTCTGGTCGGCTCGGCCCTCGCCGCCACGGCCGTGCTGGGGGTGGGCGGACGGATCTCGGCGGCGCTGCTGGCGGCGGTGGTGGGCGTGACCGCCAGCGCCGGCAAGCTCTGCTTCGACGCCATCGTCCAGCGGGACGCGCCCGACATCAACCAGGGACGCTCGTTCGCCCGGTTCGAGGCCCGCTTCCAGTTGGTGTGGGTGGCAGGGGCGTTCGTTCCCGTGGTCGTCGCCATCCCCCTCGACGCCGGCTACGCCTTGATCGCCGGGGTGAGCGCCATGGCCGCGTTCCTCTACGCCACCGGTCGGCGCATGAGCACCGCACCCTTGAGGACCGGGCTCAGCGCCGGCCGCGATCTGGCGTCACGCCACGTCGGCCGGCGGGTGGTGGCCCGGCGGGTGGCGGCCCGCCAGCGCCGGTGAGGGGACACGGCGCCAGGTAGGCCCGCTCCAGGGGACGCGGTGGCGGTCAGCCGGGGAGGTCGATGCGGGCCAGCCACAGCCCGGGGGCGTCGACCTCGGCGGGCGTGGGCAGCTCCCGCTCGGAGTGCCACAGCCGGCCCAGGGCCTCGGGGCCGGCTCGCTCCACCGCGCCCTCGACGAACGCCGCCCCCCGCTCGTACTGCTCCCGTCCCAGCTCCAGGCCGAACAGGTGCTCGACGAAGCGGTCGGAGGAGCCGGCCTCCACCCGGCGGCGCTTGAGGGCCTCGGCCAGCATCCGGTACGAGGCGATGAGAGACGTGCCGACGGCATCCATGACGTGGTCCACGTATCCCACGATGACCGCCGCCAACGCCGCCAGATGGGGGAGCATGGCCCTCTGCTGGGGCGACTGGATGGCGCCCAGCAGGGCCCCGGGGTCCCCCAGGACGTTCTGCAGGGCGGTGGGGTCGGTTGGGTCGAGGTCGCCCAGGCGAGTCTCCAGGGCGCCGGGATCCACTCGGAAGGCGGACACGTAGTCGAGCACGAGGCTCTCCATGCGGTGGCGGACATGGGGGAGGCCCAGCACCGCGTGCGAGGTCAGCTCCGACAGGCAGACCCACAGCCGGAGGTCGTCGGCGTCGAGGTCCCACTCCCGGCCGAACTGCTCCACGTTGGCGCTGATCAGGGTGAGCTGATCCGACGGGGCCCGGGGCAGGGGCAGGTCGTACTGGCCCAGAGACCGGGTGGCGAGGTGGCCGACCATGGCACCGGCCTGCATGCCGAGCATCATCGGTCCCACCATCGACAGCAGGCCGCCCAGGAACTGGCTGGTCGGGTCGTCCTGGTCGGCCCCGGCCGGGTCCTGGCCGATCCCCCCCTCCGACAGGGCGGCGGAGAGGCGCTCGAGCAGCGGCCGGTAGGAGTCGAGGGTGCGTCGGGCCCACTCGCCCCGGGTCACCGGCAGCACGGTGACCACCCCGCCCGCCGTCGAGGTGGGCAGCCCGGTGGCGTCGGCCACCCGCAGGTCGGCCACCCGGGCCAGCTCCTCCAGGCGGATCCGCTCCCTCGGCTCGGGGTTGGGCTCGGCCTTCCCGCCCGTCGCCACGTGGTGGGCCAGCTGGCGGGCCGCGTCCCAGCTCACCGGCCCCTGGGACTGGAGCATCCGGGCCAGGTCGCCGAGGAAGCCCAGCCCCTCGAACGGGTTGTCCCCCGTCGACCCGCTCTCGCTCACAAAGGTATGGTAGGCGGGACCCCGGCCATCTCCACGGGCTGGCTCCACGGGCTGGCTCCACGGCCCGGGGCCCGGGGCTACTCGTCAGTGGGGCGGCGGCCCAGGACGGCCGAGACCGTCGACCGGCGCTCGTCACGGAGTATGCCGAGCTGGACGCGCTCACCCGGCTCTCGGGTCCCCAGGGCCACGACCAGGCCCGACATGGAGGTGACCGGCTGGTCGGAGACGGCGACGACGATGTCCCGGGGGGCCAGGCCGGCGCCCGCCGCCGGGCTACCGGGCACCACCCGTTCGACGATCGCCCCGCCGTCGACGCCTGCCTCGTCGGCGGAGGCCCGGTCGAGGTCGCTGCCCTCTATCCCCAGCCACACGTGGACGGCCTTCCCGGTGGCGATGATGTCGTCGGCCACGGCGCGGGCGATGTCGATGGGGGTGGCGAAGCCGAGGCCCTCGATGCCCTGCTCGGAGACGGCGATGGCGGTGGTGATGCCGATGACCGCCCCCGAGGCGTCGAGCAGGGCCCCACCCGAGGAGCCCGGGGCGATGGCGGCGTCGGTCTGGATCATGTCCACCAGGGACGGCCCCTCGGGGTTGCGCACCCGCCGGCCCAGGGCGCTGATCACCCCGGTGGTCACCGACGAGCCACCCGCCAGGCCCAGGGGCGAGCCGATGGCGATGGCATCCTGGCCCACCCGGAGATCGGCTGCGGATCCCAGCGCCGCCGTCACGAACGGCTGCTCGCCGGTGACCTTGACCACCGCGATGTCGGTGACCCGGTCGGTGCCCACCAGGGTGCCGTCCAGCTCGCTCCCGTCGGCCAGCACGACCCTGATGCCGCCACCGTCCCTGACAACGTGGGCGTTGGTGACCAGGTAGCCGTCGTCGCGGAACATCACGCCCGAGCCGCTGCCCCGCCGATCGCTCCGGGCCACCTCGATGCGCACGATGGCGGGCCGGACCGCGTGGGCGACCGGCACCACCCGGTCGGCGACCGACGCCGGACCGGTCCCGGCCGGCTGCACCCGCTCCCGCACCACGACCTCGCGGTCGCCGCCGCCGTCGAGGGCGCCGGTGGCGGCGATCAGGCCGAAGGTCAGCACCGAGCCGACGAGCCCCGACACGATGGCGATAGGCCAGCCCACGCCAGGGCGCTGGCAGCGGGCCGGCCCCGCCAGCTCGGAGGGGTGTCGCCAGAGACGGTCATCGGGGGGCAGGAGGTGACCCAGCCCTGCCAGCTCGTCTTCGGGGCCCTCGCCAGGGTCACCGGGATCCATGACCGGCGAGGATACGATCCTCCGCACGCGACGTGACCGCGCCCGTCTCGGTCCCCTGCGTGGGGTGCGCCAGGACCCTCCGCACCCGCCGTAGCATGGCCGGGATGAGAGCAACCGTGGAGGAGGACACCTGGGTCGCCCTCACCGACGCGCCGCTGCCCGTGGCCGAGGTGACGGTGTGGGCGGTGCGCCCCGACTGTGGCGCCCTCGTCCTCTTCAGCGGGACCGTGCGCGACCACGCCGAGGGTCGCCCCGGTGTCTCTCGGCTGGAGTACGAGGCCTACCACGGCCAGGTGGAGCCCCGGCTGGCGGCCCTGGCGGCCGACGCCCGCCGACGCTGGCCCCGGCTCGGTCGCATCGCCCTGCTGCACAGGGTGGGCGTCTTGTCCCCCACCGACACGGCGGTCGTTGTGGCGGTCAGCGCCGCCCACCGACCGGAGGCCTTCGCCGCCGCCCGCTTCTGCATCGACACCCTCAAGGCCACCGTCCCCATCTGGAAGCGGGAGACGTGGGAGGGTGGTGAGGGCTGGGGCAGGGAGTCGGTGGGCGGCGACGGGCCCGCTGACCTCGACGCCGCCCTGGCTCCGCGAGGACCGTCGTGAGCGGGCTCGTCTTCCTCCTGGTCGCCTTGGCCCTCAGCGTCGTCGGTTCGGTCGTGCTGTGGCTCCGTCACCGTACGCCCAGCTCCATCACCCACGGCATCGACGAGTTCTCCCGAGAGATGCGGGCCCTGGCGCCCGACCGCAGCCCACCCCATCACAGCCGTGGCCGCCAGGGGCCCGCCGCCGACCGATAGACACCGGGGACGCGCGCCGTGGCTCGGGACTTCGCCATCGACCTGGGTACAGCCAACACCTTGGTGTACGAGCGGGGGCGGGGCATCGTGCTCAACGAGCCCTCGGTGATCGCCCTGAACGTGATGACCGGCGACGTCTTGGCCATGGGCCACCAGGCCTGGAAGATGATCGGTCGCACCCCGAGCTACATCCAGGCCGTACGTCCCCTGCGCCAGGGCGCCATCACCGACTTCGACGTCACCCAGCGGATGATCCGCCTCCTGCTCACCCGGGCGGGCATCAGCCGGCTGAACCGCACCCGGGTCGTGATCTGCGTCCCGTCGGCGATCACCGAGGTCGAGCGACGGGCGGTGACCGAGGCCGCCCGGCGGGCGGGTGCGGCCGAGGCCCAGCTCCTGGGCCAGCCCATGGCCGCCGCCATCGGCGCCGGGCTGCCTGTGAACGAGCCCATCGCCAGCATGGTCGTCGACGTGGGCGGCGGGACCAGCGAGGTGGCGGTGATCTCCCTCGGCGGCATCGTCGCGCTGCGGGCGGTCCGACTGGGGTCCTTCGACTTCGACTACGCCATCCAGAGCTTCCTGAAGCGGGAGTTCGGCATCGCCGTGGGGGAGCGGACCGCCGAGGAGATCAAGATCGCCATCGGCTCGGCCTGGCCGGTCACCGACGACGTCAAGGCCGAGGTGCGGGGCCGGGACCTGCTGAGCGGCCTCCCCAAGACCGTGATCCTCGAGCCCCAGGACGTCCGTTCCGCCTGCGAGGAGCACGTGGCGACCATCTGCGAGTCGGTTGTCTCCTGCCTGGGGCAGGCGCCCCCCGAGCTGGCCCAGGACCTCCTCCAGCTGGGGGTCCACCTGGTCGGGGGGGGAGGCATGCTGCGGGGCCTCGACCGGCGCCTCACCGATGAGACCGGCCTCCCGGTCCACCTCGTCGACACCCCCCTCGAGTGCGTGGTCCTGGGGGCGGGGCACTGCATCGAGTCCTACGAGTCGCTGAAGGTCCTGTTCATGGGGGCGGGGACCTAGTCCGGGCCGGGAGGTGCCGCCAGCTGGTCCTCGACTGCCTGGCGCACCTGCCAGTCGCGGTCCTGGCTGGCCCGCTGACGGGCCTCGTCGACCTGGGCGCCCTCGAAGGCGGCCAGGGCGATCACGGCCCGCCGTCGCACCGTGGCCCGGTCACCCGTGGCGGCGAGGACGGCGGGGAGGCCGTGCTCGTCGCCGATGGCGCCCAGGGCGGCGACCGCCGCCTCCCGGCAGAGAGGGTCGGTGTGGCCTTGGGCCACCGAGGCCAGGGCTGCCACCAGGCCGGGCTCGGGCCCCTCTCGTTCGCCGCAGGCCCACGCCGCCTGCTCGACCACCGAGCTGTCGGGATCGTGGAGGAGCCGGACCAGGGAGAGCTGGGACCGGGGGACGGCCAGCCGGGCGGCCCGCCGCCGCACCACCGGCTCGGGGTCGGCCAGCGCCGCGGCCAGCTCGTCATCCTCGAGGGCCCCGGCGCGGGCCAGGGCCGCCAGGGCGGTGGCCCGGACCCCGGGGTCGGGGTCGCCGACGAGGTCCCGGGCGGTCCGGGCGTCGCGTCGGTGGCCGGCGATGGCAGCGGCCCGGCGGCGTTCGGTCACGTCGTGGACGGGGCGGGGTGTGGGGAGGGCCACGGGCGCGCTAGCCGGTGACAGCCGCCCGCAGGGTCAGAGCCAACAGGGCCAGGGCGGTGCCCACGGCCCCTGCCAGCACCGTCCCGCCCACGACCACCAGGATCACCAGCAGGGCGGCGGAGCGCCGCCGCTCCGACGCCCTCGGGGCGGCGGGTTCGAGGGTCACCACCCTCTGGCGGGTAAGGGTGCCCAGCGCCGGCGCGGGCCGGGGGGGCGCCTCCGCGGTCGGCGGGACCCTCGGGAGCGGATCCGGGGCCGGCTCGGGCTCAGGGGGAGCCTCGGGCCGGGGGGGCGCCTCGGCGGCCGGCGGGGCGTGGCGGGGCGGGATCGCGCCCTCGGTGGCAGCGGTCACATCGGGCTGCCCGTCGCGATGTCGATCGGGCGCCGTCGTGGCAGGCTGGCCGGGCTTGACGGCGGTCCAGATCACGACGGCGGCGGACACTCCGATCATGACGAGGAACACAATCAGCGTGAACACGACGCCCCCGAGCGTACCCGCAGCGGCGTCGTCCCCTTCCGTCCGGCGACGGCGGCGCTGGGGGTTCCTGGTCACCGGGCTGGCCCTGATCCTGGGCGTTCTGGCGGCCGGGCTGGTGCCCGCCCCCTACTACGCCGTCGCCCCCGGCACGGCGGTGGACGTGGGCGGGCTGGTCTCGGTCTCGGGCGCGCCCAGCTTCCCGGCCGAGGGCCGGGTGTACCTGACGACCGTCTCCCTGCGGCGGGTCACGCTGGTGGCCGCTCTCCGGGGATGGCTCGATCCGTCGGTCGACGTGGTCCCCCAGGACGCCATCCTTCCCCCGAGAAGCTCGCCCGAGGACCTGCGCAGCTTCAACCTCGAGCTCATGGACGACTCCAAGCAGGCCGCCCTGGGGGTGGCCTTCGAGGAGCTCGGCTACGACGCCATCAGGGGAGGCGGGGCGGAGATCGTGCAAGTCGAGAGGGGGTCGCCGGCCGCGGGGGTGCTGGAGGTGGGCGACGTGATCGTGGGGGTGGGCGGTGCTCCCGTCGCCGAGCACTACGAGGCCGTCCGCGCCCTGGGGAGACGACTCCCCGGCGACGCCGTGGAGCTGTCGCTGCGGTCGGCCGGGGGCGCCGCCCGCACCGCCGTCGTGGTCCTGGGGGAGAGCCCTGACAGACCGGGCCGGCCCCTCCTGGGCGTCACCCTGCAGACCCGTGATCTCAGCTTCGAGCTCCCGTTCGGCGTCGACATCGCGTCCGAGCGGATCGGTGGCTCCTCTGCCGGGCTGGCCTTCGCCCTGGAGGTCCTCGACATGCTCACCGAGGGCGAGCTCACCGGCGGTGAGCGCGTGGCGGCGACGGGCACCATCGAGCTCGACGGCGCGGTCGACGACGTCGGCGGTGTCGCCCAGAAGACCGTGGCTGTGCGGGATGCCGGCATCGGGCTCTTCCTCGTCCCCCGCCGAGAGCTGGAGGAGGCCCGTCGGTTCGCCGGTGACAGCTTGCGGGTGGAGCCGGTGGACACGCTGGCCGACGCCCTGGACGTCCTCGCCGACGCCGGTGGTGAGGGGCTGGCGCCGGGGCCCCTCCGCTGACGGGCAGGGGCGGACCCCCGGCCGTGATCCACCCCGTGGCGCCATAATCTCGGTCGTGATGGCCCCCCATCGGCCCATCGAGGTTGACGACCTGGCCCGGGCGACGTTCACCGTCTCGTTCCGAGGCTTCGACCAGCACGAGGTGCGGGAGTTCCTGGGTCACGTCGCCGCCGAGCTGGCTGCCACCCAGGAACGGGTGCGGCAGCTCCGGCACCGGCTGGCGCAGGCGGAGGAGCGGCGCGGGGCGGAGGACCGCGGCGCCACCGAGCGGATCGCGGCGCTGGGGGAGGAGGCGGGTCGGGTGCTGCGGGTCGCCCACACCATGGCCGAGGAGATCCGGGGTCGGGCCCAGGAGGCGGCCGACACGGTGCTGGCGGAGGCGCGGGGTGAGGTGGCCCGGGTCCGCCACGAGGCGGAGACGGTGCTGGGTGAGCGCAGCCGGGAGGCCGAGGGGACGGCCAGGGCCATCCGCGCCGACGCCGAGGGAGAGGCGGCGGCCGCGCTCGAGCGGGCCAGGGCCCACAGCCGGGAGCTGGTGACCGAGGCTCACTCGGTGCGGGAGCTGGCTCTGGCCGACCTGGCCCGGTGCCGCCACCTGGTCGACACCCAGGTGGAGCAGCTGCGGGCCGGACGCGACCGGTTGGGGGAGGCCTACGAGGTGGTGCGCACCACCTTGGGGCAGGCCACGACCGCCCTCACCGCCGCCGGAGCGCCGCCCCCCGAGCTCCCGGTGCCCTCCGAGCTCCCCGAGCCCCCGGCGCCCCCGGCGCCCCCCGAGCCCCCCGTGCCGAGCCCCGAGCCCCCCGAGCCCCCGGCGCCCCCCGAGCCCCCGGCGCTCCCCGAGCTCCCGGCGCCCCCCGAGCCGGGGCGGGCGGCGGGCCGTGCCGACCACGGGACCCCGAACGACATCGACCAGCTGTTCGCCCGGATCCGCGCCAGCGGGCACGGGGCCGGGGCCCGCGCCGAGACGGTCCCGGGGGGACCATGGCCGTCACCGCACGACACCGGGTCGTCCTCGAGGACCGATGCCGGCAGGGCAGGGGCACACGAGGTCCCCCCAGCCGTCGGGCAGCTCGACGAGGAGGCGATCCTCGAGCGACGGGACGCCGACACCGATCCCCTGGATCGGGCCCTGGTCAAGGCGCTCAAGCGGGCCATGGCCGACGAGCAGAACGAGGTGCTCGACAAGGTGCGCCGGCTAGGTCACCCCCTCGAGCTCTCCGACCTGTTGCCGGCCCGCCCCGACCAGGTCGGCCGCTACGCCGCTGTGGCCACGCCCACCCTGCGGGCTGCCGCCGACGCCGGAGCCGGATCGGGCGGCGACGGTCTCGTGCCCCTCGACGTCGACCAGATGGCCGCCGCCCTCGGCGGTGAGCTCGCCGACAACCTGCGCTCCCGGCTGGGTCGGGCCGTCGAGGAGGCCGGGGACGACACCGACACGCTGGCCGACGTGGTCTCGGCCTACTACCGGACGTGGAAGACCGAGCGCATCGAGCCGCTGGCGCGCCACCACGTGGCCATCGCCAATGCCCAGGGCCGTTTCGCCGCCGCTCCCGAGGCGCCCCTGCGCTGGGTGGTCGACGCAGCCGAGGGGGGCTGCCCCGACTGTGACGACAACGCGCTGGCCGGATCGGTGACAAAGGGCAGCCCCTTCCCCACCGGGCAGCTCCACCCCCCCGCCCACATCGGGTGCCGCTGCGTGGTGGTACCGCCCGCCCAATAGGCTCCCACCCATGCGGACTCCCTCCGACCTCCCTCGGCACCGGCGTGGCTCGGTCTCGTCCCGGGGGCGAGCCGTGCTGGTGGTGCTGGCCGTCGCGGTGGTGGTGGCCCTGGCCTCCCTCCGGGGGATCGCCGGCTTCTACACCGACTACCTGTGGTTCGACTCCCTGGATCTGACCGGGGTGTTCACCGGGATCCTGGGCGCCAAGATCGCCCTCGGCCTCATCTTCAGCGGGGTCTTCTTCGTTCTGGCGTGGGGCAACCTGCGCATCGCCGACGGTCTGGCCCCCCGCTTCCGGCCGGCGGGGCCCGAGGAGGAGGCCATCGAGCGCTATCGCGAGCTCATCGGGAACCGGACCGACCTGGTGCGCCTGGGTGTGGCCGCCCTGCTCGCGGTGATCGCCGGGGCGGGGGTGTCGGGCCAGTGGAACTCGTGGATCCTGTTCACCAACGCCCAGGAGTTCGGCGTGGAGGACCCCCAGTTCGGGACCGACGTGGGCTTCTACGTGTTCCGGCTGCCGTTCCTGACCTTCCTGGTCGACTGGGCCTTTGCCAGCGTGGTCGTCATCCTCGTCATCACCGCCGCCGCCCACTACCTGAACGGAGGCATCCGGCTCCAGGGCACGGCCCAGCGGGTGACCCCCCAGGTCAAGGCCCACCTGTCGGTCCTGGTGGCCTTGCTGGCCCTGATCCGGGCCGGGGGGTACTGGCTGGACCGGTTCCAGCTCAACTTCTCCACCCGCGGCACCGTCGACGGCGCCACCTACACCGACGTCAACGCCCAGCTGCCCGCCCTCAACCTGCTCATCCTCATCTCCCTGGCCGCGATGGCGCTGTTCATCGGCAACATCTGGCGGCGGGGGTGGGTGCTGCCGGTCCTGGCCGTGGGCCTGTGGGCGTTCGTGGCCCTGGTCATCGGGGGCCTTTACCCGGCGTTCGTGCAGCGGTTCCGCGTGGAGCCGGCCGAATCGTCCCGGGAGGCCCCCTACATCGAGCGCAACATCGCCGCCACCCGCGCCGCCCTGGGCCTCACCACCTGCGGGGCCGAGCAGGCGCCTGAGGAGTGCGACGTGACCATGACCGACTTCGCCGCTGCTGGCGACCTGGACGCGGGCCGCCTCCAGGACAACGCCGACACCATCCGCAACATCCGGCTGTGGGACCCCGGCGTGCTCATCGACAGCTACCAGCGGCTCCAGGAGGTCCGTCCCTTCTACCAGATCGGCGACGTCGACGTCGACCGCTACCAGATCGACGGCGAGACCACCCAGGCGCTCCTGTCGGCCCGGGAGCTCGACACCGCGGGGGTACCCCAGAAGTCGTGGGAGGCCCGCCGGCTGGCCTTCACCCACGGCTACGGAGCGGTGCTGGCCCCGGCCAACGCCAAGCTCCCCAACGGTCGGCCCGAGCTCCTGGTGAGCGACATCCCAGTCAACGACACCGCCGAGATCGGCCTGGAGCAGCCCGGCATCTACATCGGGGAGGGACTGGACGGCTACGTCGTGGTCAACAGCGGTCGCCGGGAGATCGACTTCCAGAACGAGGAGGGCACCCAGTTCACGAGCTACGACGGAGCCGACGGGGTGGGCATGGGGTCGTTGCTGCGCCGGGCCGCCTTCGCCCTGCGCTTCGCCGACATCAACCCGCTGATCTCGAGCAACATCCAGCCCGACTCCAAGATCCTGTACCAGCGCGACGTCCGTGAGCGGGTGGAGACGCTGGCCCCCTTCCTCTCCTTCGACGCCGACCCCTACCCGGTCATCCTCGACGGGCGCATGGTGTTCGTGGTGGACGCCTACACCACCTCTGACCGCTACCCCTACGCCCAGCGGGCCGAGACCGGGCGGCTCACGCCCGGGAGCGGGCTGGACCGCGACTTCAACTACGTGCGCAACTCGGTGAAGGTGGCGGTCGACGCCTACAACGGCACGGTCAACTTCTACGTCATCGACGACGAGGACCCGGTGCTCGACGCCTACCGCCAGGCGTTCCCCGACCTGTTCACCAGCGGCGACGAGGTCCCCCCCGAGCTGCGCCGGCACTTCCGCTACCCCGAGGACCTGTTCCGGGCGCAGACCAGCATGTGGGGCCGGTACCACATCAACGGGGCTGACGACTTCTACAACCAGGTCGACGCCTGGAACGTCTCCCAGGACCCGGGATCGGGAACCGCCACCGAGGTCACCCAGCAGATCGATCCTCAGACCGGCCAGCCCCTGGGCCCCGCCCGGGAGAGCCGGATCGATCCCTACTACCTGCTGATGCGGCTGCCGGGGGAGGACCGGCTGGAGTTCGTCATGCTCCGGCCCTTCGTGCCCGTCTCCGAGGACGACAGCCGCAAGGAGCTCACGGCCTTCATGGTGGCCAAGAGCGATCCCGAGACCTACGGGAAGCTGGAGACCTTCGTCATGCCGCGGGGGAACCTGCCTGACGGGCCGGCCATCGTCGGCGCCAACATGCAGCAGAACGAAGAGGTCTCCAGTCTGCAGACCCTGCTAGGCGAGAGCGGGTCGGACGTGATCTTCGGGAACCTGGTGCTGATCCCCATCGACCAGACGCTGCTGTACGTGCGACCGTTCTACGTCCAGGCCAGATCCACCCAGATCCCCGAGCTGCGCAAGGTGATCGTCTCCTTCGGGGGCACGGTGGTGATGAAGGACACCCTGCAGGAGGCGTTGACCGAGGTGTTCGGGTCCGCGCCCGAGACCCGGGAGGAGGCTCCCGAAGGCGGCGGGGCTCCCCTCGAGCCGGCCCCAGGGGGCGACGGGGAGGTGGCTGGCCTGCTGGCCCAGGCCCAGTCGGCGTTCGAGGCCGCCCAGGCGGCCCTCACCGCCGGCGATCTCTCCACCTACCAGCAGAAGGTCGACGAGGCCCGGGAACTGGTGGCCCGGGCCCGGGGCGCGTCGGGCGGGACCGGAACGACCACGACCACCATCCCCCCGGCGTCGGCCTGAGGCGGAGCGCCATCCCTGTTCGGACCGCCCGCCGGCCCTGTGCCGGCAGACGGCAAAAAGGGCGGCCCTTGACGCCGTCGACGTCGACGTCAGTCCTGCTTGGCGGCCATGGCCTGGCCCGACTCCATCTTGTTCATGCGGGAGACCCCGGACGCCCAGCTCCTTGGCCCGCTCGTAGAGCTCCCCCTTGGTGTGGCCCTCGACGTCGACACCACCGGCCGGCTCGCCCGTCGTGCGGTCCCCTCTGGCCCTGGTGTCCGAGGGGCCCTGTGCTCCTTCGCCTCCCAGGTCGCCGACCTTCTCGTAGGAGTGCTTGAGCGAGGCGTAGGCGGTCTGGCTCGCCCGTCGGCCCTTGCCGTACTGGTCTTCGGCCGACTCGATCGTCTTCTTGAAGGTCCGCTGGGCTTCCTCAGGGGAGCGGCGGATCGTCCCCGGCAGGTCCTGCTGCTCGGCCATGGCGCCTCCTT
>JBOGHU010000079.1:0-8571 GCA_050742255.1 Acidimicrobiales bacterium | reverse complement strand
GGCCTACTCCACGGTGCTGACCACGCTGCGGCGCCTGTGGAAGAAGGGGCTGGTCGAACGGCGTCGAGATGGCCGAGGCCACGCCTACCACGCCGTCCGGGGCCGGGAGGAGCACGCTGCCGCCACGGGCCGCGCCCTGGCTCGGCGACCGCCGCGCCCGGGACGGCCACCAGGTCGTGGTCCTGCCCACCGCCGTCCCCGTCGCCTACGGGATCGGCGGCCGACCGGGCCAGGTCGTGGTGTCCGAGGGGCTCTTGCGCCGGCTGAGCCCCGACCAGGCCGAGGTCGTCGTCCGCCACGAAGAGGCCCATCTCCGCCGGGCCCACCCGAGGTGGTTCCTCCTGGCGGCGGTGGCCGATTCCGCCCTGGGCGTCCTGCCGTGGGTGCGGAGGGCGACCGCCGCCCTGCGGGTGGCTCTCGAGCGCTGGGCCGACGAGGACGCCGCCGGGCCCCACCCCGGCACCCGGCAGGTCCTGCGCCGGGCCCTACAGGACGTTGCCGCCGACGGAGACGGCCCGCCGCCGGCGGCCCGCCGGCGGGCCGAGGCGCTGGCCCGGCCCCCGGCGGAGCAGGTGCGGTCGTTGCGGCTGGTGGCCGTGGGCGGCCTGGTCGCGGGGACGTTGGTGGCGGGTGCCTCGCTCATCCACTGGCTCGGTGAGCTGCCGGCACTTCTGGCCGCCAGGACGTGACCGGCGCGACTTGCGCCACCTCCCCGTCAGCCACCAGGATCGGTGCCCATGTCGCTACATCATGTGGTAGATGACCGCCTCGGGCCGGTGGGCGGCCGGATCTCTCGACGCCGCATGCTGGCCGTCGTCGGCGCTGCCGCCGTGGCGGTGGTGGGGGCCGCCTGCGGCGCCGACGACGACCCCGGCATGGTGGGTGGGGGCGGGACGTCCACGTCGGGCTCGGGTGCCCCCGGAGGTGGGAGCGCCGGGTCCCCCGTCGGACCCGGTCACCGAGTTCACCGTCGTGGCCCAAGACATCGAGTGGGACCTCGACACGGTGGTGGTCCCCGCGGGCACCGAGGTGGTCGCCACCGTGGAGAACCGCGACGACGACGTGCCCCACAACCTGCACGTCACCTCTCCGGGGGACCCGAGACCGAGCTGGAGCCCGGCCCGGTGACCCAGACCCTACGGTTCACCATCGAGGAGCCCGGTGAGTACCAGTTCGTGTGCGACGTGCACCCGGCGATGACCGGCACCATCCAGGCGGTGTAGCGGCGTGGTCGCCGACCAGGGCGCTCCGGCACGGGGGAGCCTCGCCATGAGGAGGGCCTACCACGCCGTGATCGGCCTCGTCGCCGTGGTGGTGCTGGTCCAGGCGGTGATGGCCGGACAGTCCGACCGGCTGTTCGGCGATCTGGACATCACCCTGCACGGGGTCCTCGGCAACGTGGTCTTCGCCCTGGGGCTGGTGGCCGTGGGCCTGGCCGTGGCTGCCCGGGCCGGGCGCTCGGTGGTGGTCACCACCGTGGTCCTCGCCGTCCTCCTCACCATCCAGGTCGGCCTGGGCTACAGCGGCCGCACCAGCCTGAGCGCGGCGGCCTGGCACATCCCCAACGGCGTGGCCATCTTCGGCCTGCTCATGTACAACCTGGCCTCCGCTCCGCGCTGAGCTGCCGCTCTGGGGCGGCGTCCAGGGACCGGAGGACCGCCGACGCCGTCCGGTCCCGGTCGGGCACCGCCGGGGGGGTGCGGGGCGCGGCCAGGGTGAGCGACACCGCCGCCTCCAGGGCCCCGAGCAGCTCCCGCAGCTCCCGGGGGGGCGGGAAGTACTCGGTCTCGCTGGCGTAGGTGACCTCCTCGTGGCCGTGGGCCGGCGCCAGGCGGTCGATGACCGCCTCGACCAGCTCCTCGGGCGCCGATGCGCCGGCGGTGACCCCGACCGTCCCGGCCAGGTCGGGGGGCAGCTCGTCGGGCCCGTTCACCCGGTGCACCCGGGCGCACCCCCCGGCCCGGGCCACCTTCTCGAGGGCCACGGTGTTGGAGGAGTTGGCCGAGCCCACCACGACCACCGCGTCGCAACGGGCGACGATCCGCTCCAGGGCGGACTGCCGGTTCGTGGTGGCGAAGCACAGGTCGCTGCGCCCCGGCATCCACAGGTCGGGGAAGCGGGACCGGGCGGTCTCCAGCACGCCGGCCCAGTCCCGGTGGCTGAGGGTGGTCTGGGCCAGGAGGGCGACCGGCTGGCCGGTCTGGGGGATGGCGGCCACGTCGCTCTCTTGCTCCACCAGGTGGGTGGCCTCGGGAGCCACGGCCATGGTCCCCACCGCCTCGTCGTGGCCCTCGTGCCCGACGTAGAGCACCTGGTAGCCCTTGCCTGCCCGCACCCGCACCTCGTGGTGGACCTTGGTGACGAGGGGGCAGACGGCGTCGACCACGTAGCCGCCCTTGGCGTGGGCGGCCAGGACGACCTCGGGGGCCGACCCGTGGGCGGAGAACATGAGGGGGGCGCCCGGGGGCACCTGGTCCAGGTCGTCGACGAAGACCACGCCGAGGTCCTCGAAGCGGCCGACGACCAGGCGGTTGTGGACGATCTCGTGGTAGCAGTACACAGGGGGGTCGAAGGCCCGCACCATCCAGGCCAGCGCCTTGATGGCCATCTCCACGCCCGCGCAGAACCCCCGGGGCGCGGCCAGCAGGACCCGCTCCACCTCCACCGTCCCACCCTACCGGGGGGCAGCCCGGCCACCGGGGCGGGCGCCGGCCCCCGGAGCGGCCGTATCCTGGTGGGCGTGGCCCCCCTGACCCCGCCCCGGGTGGTGGCCGTCGCCCCCGGCTCCCCCGCCGAGCGGGCCGGCCTGCGACCCGGCGACGAGATCCTCGCCATCTCCGGGCGCGCCCCTCGTGACGTCATCGAGTGGCGGCTGCTCGTCGACGAGGCCGACCCCGAGCTGGAGGTCCGCCAGGGCGGGCTGGACCGGCTGGTGGAGGTTCCCAAGCGGGCCGGCGAGCCCCTGGGCGCGGAGGTGCACTCCGCCCTCTTCGATCAGGTCCGCACGTGCGACAACCACTGCGAGTTCTGCTTCATCTACCAGCTCCCCCCGGGGCTGCGGCCCAGCCTGTACCTCAAGGACGACGACTACCGGCTCAGCTTCCTCTACGGGAACTTCACCACCCTGACCCGCTTCACCGAGTCCGACCTCGAGCGGGTGGTGAGCGAGGGCCTGAGCCCCCTCAACGTGAGCATCCACGCCACCGATCCCGAGGTGCGGGCGGCCATGCTGCGGAACCGCCGGGGGGCGACCAGCCTGCGGTGGCTGCGGGCCCTGCTCGACCACGGCGTCACCGTCCACGGCCAGGTGGTGGTCTGCCCGGGGATCAACGACGGGGCGGTGCTGGCCGACACCCTCACCGGCGTCCTCGACGAGTACCCCGAGCTGGCCTCGGTCTGCGTGGTGCCCCTCGGGGTGAGTCGCTGGTCGGCGGAGCCGGTCCTGCGACCCCACACCCTGGCCGAGGCCGGGGCGGTGGTCGACTGCGTGGAGGAGTGGCAGGCGATCTACCGGCGTCTGCTCGGGCGCCGGCTGGCCTTCGCCGCCGACGAGTACTACCTGCTGGCCGGCCGGCCCTTCCCCCCCGCCCACACCTACGAGGGCTTCCCCATGCACGAGGACGGCGTGGGGATGGCCCGGACCTTCGAGGCCGAGTTCCTGGGCCGGACCGACACCCCCACCGGGCCCCAGGCAGGGTTCTTCGCCTGGGTCGACGGCGCCCCTGCCCAGGGCTACCGGGCTCCCCGTACCGAGGCCGCCCCAGAGGCCACCTCTCCCCGCTCTCCCCGCTCTCCCCGCTCTCCCCGCCGGGGCGGCCCGGTCGCCATCCTGACCGGGACCTACGGGGCCCGAGTCCTCGAGCCGCTGGTGGCCTCGCTGGGGCGGGACGACGTGCGGGTGGTCCCGGTGCCCAGCCGCTTCTTCGGCGGCAACATAGGCGTGACCGGGCTGCTGGTGGGGGCCGACCTGGCGCCGGTCCTGGCCGGCCAGCCCCCCGACCACCGCTACCTCCTCCCCGACGTCTGCCTCTCGGAGGGGCGCTTCCTCGACGGCACCACCCCGGCCCACCTGCCCCGACCGGTGGAGGTGCTCCCCACCGACGGCGTGGCGCTGCGGCGGGCCCTGGCCGCCACCTGAGCCGGCCGTGGCCGCCCTCCCCGTCGTGGCCGTGGTGGGCCGGCCCAACGTGGGCAAGTCCACCCTGCTCAACCGCATCCTGGGTCGGCGGGAGGCGATAGTCGAAGCCCGCCCCGGGGTCACCCGGGACCGCAAGGTGGTGGTCGCCGACTGGTGCGGGCGGGCGTTCCACCTCGTCGACACCGGCGGGTGGGCGAGGGGGGGCGACGACCTCGGTGACGCCGTCTCGGCCCAGTCGGAGAGGGCGTGGGCCGGAGCCGACGTGCTGCTCCTGGTGACCGACGCGGTGGTGGGGCCGACCCCCGAGGACGAGGAGCTGGCGGCCCGCCTCCGGGAGCTGTCGGTCCCTGTGCGGGTGGTGGCCAACAAGGTCGACGGCGACGCCCAGGAGCCTGGCGCCTGGGAGCTGCTGAAGCTGGGGCTGGGCGACCCCTGGCCGGTGAGCGCCCTCCACGGGCGGGGGATGGGCGACCTGCTGGACGAGGTGCTGCGCCTGCTGCCGGCCGGCGAGGGCGAGGGCGAGGGCGAGGGGCCGCCCGGCCCAGGGGTGGGGCCGGCGGCGCTGGCGGTGGCCATCGTGGGGCGGCCCAACGTGGGCAAGTCCACGCTGTTCAACCGCCTCATCGGCGACCAGCGGTCGGTGGTGCACCATCAGCCCGGCACCACCCGCGACAGCGTCGACACCGTGGTCGAGACCGAGCAGGGTCGGGTCCGGTTCGTGGACACGGCGGGGATGCGGCGGCGGTCCCGCATCGGCCAGGGGCCGGAGTACTACTCCCTGGTGCGGGCCCTGCGGGCCGTCGACGCCGCCGACGTGGCCTTCCTCGTCGTCGACGCGGGGGAGGGGGTGGCCCGCCAGGACCAGCGCCTGGCCGAGCGGGTCGAGGCCGCCGGCTGCCCCGTGGTGGTGCTGCTCAACAAGTGGGACACCGTGGTCGAGCCCGAGGCCCAGGAGCGGGTGCGGGCCCAGGTGGGGGAGCGGCTGCGCTTCCTACCCCAGGCGCCGGTGCTGGAGGTGAGCGCCACACGGGGGACCGGGGTGCACAAGCTGCTGCCGGCCCTGGCCCAGGCGGTCGAGGCCTACCATCGCCGGATCCCCACCCCGGCGCTCAACCGGGCCGTGCAGGCGGCCCAGGCCGCCCATCCCTCACCGGGGGGGCGGGTGCTCTACGCCACCCAGGGCGCCACCGACCCCCCCACGGTCACCCTCTTCGCCGACCGGGAGCTGCCCCGGACGTACCTGCGCTACCTGGAGCGCGCCCTGCGGGAGCGGCTCTCCCTCGGCAACACGCCGCTCAAGATCCGGGTGCGACGCCGCTCGGGCTGACCGTCCGCCGGCTGCCGGTGACAAGTGACGGTGGGCCGCTAGCATTGCCGGGCCATGATCGATCGGCCCCTGCTGGCGTTGATGGCTGTCGCCGGCGTGGCCGCGGCGGCGGTGTGGGGCCGGTCGGCCCGGCGCATGCTCAAGGTGTGCCGGCGCATCGAGCACGGCTCGGGCACCCACTCCGAGGCCGCCCAGCTGGCCCGGGCCACCTTCCTCAAGGACCTCCACGCCGCGGTGCTCTACGGGGTCGTCGCCCTGGTGGCCGGGGCCGAGTCGGTCTCCCGGGCGGCGTGGGTGGACGATCTGCTCCTCCTCCTGCTGATCCCGGTTGTGTTCTCGCTGCGCTACGGGCCCGACTTCATCCGTCAGGCCCGGGTCACCGAGAGCCGCAGCCAGCTCGAGCAGCGGGCCCAGGAGGTGCTGGTGCAGGAGACGCTGGCCCCCAAGCGCTGGGCCGCCCGCCTGGCCCCCGAGGTGGTCCCCGACTTCGCCGGGTTCGAGCTCGGCACGCTGTACCGGGCCGGCACCGGGATGATGGCCGGCGACTTCTACGACGTGTTCCGTGTCCACCCCACCCGGCTGGCGGCCGTGATCGGCGACGTCGCCGGCCACGGCATCGAGCCGTCCATCACCGCCTTCCAGGCCAAGCACCTGCTGCGGGTGTTCCTGCGCCAGTACCGCGACCCCGCCCAGGCCCTGGAGGAGCTCAACACCCAGATCTCCAAGATGGAGCGGGGGGAGGAGTTCATATCGTTGTGCGTGGTGGTCTTCGACACCGAGGCGGGGACCCTGCGCTACGCCTCGGCGGGTCACCCCGCCGCGTTCGTCGTGCACAAGGGGGACGTGCGGTCCCTGCGGGCGTCGGGGCCCCTGCTGTCGCTGCAGCCCGGGGCCGGCTACTCCAGCCGGGAGATCCCCCTCGAGAGCGACGACCTGGTCCTTCTGTACACCGATGGGCTGGCCGAGGCCCGCAACGGCGAGCAGCTCTTCGGCGAGGAGCGGATCGCCAACCTCCTGCGCCGGGACCCCACCGTGCACCCCGACGTGCTGTGCAAGTCGCTGGTGGAGGCGGCCGAGAACTTCGCCAGCGCGCCCCTGAGCGACGACATCGCCATCCTGGCGGTACGCCGGGACTGACCGCTCGCCTCTGTCGCCGGGCCCGAGGTCGCCGCCGCTCCGAAGCTCTAGGCTGGACCCGGCCATGCCCTGGTGCGACGAGTGCAGCCGCTTCGTTACGACCGACCGCCTCGGGCCCCGGTCCACCTGTCCGGCCTGCGGCCGGGACCTCTCGCCGCCCGCCGGGGGCCGAGACGCCGAGGTCCGCGCCCCCTGGCACTTCAAGCTGCTGGTGGTGGCCGTCGTGGTGTACCTGGGCTGGCGGGCGGTGCAGGGCGTGGAGTGGGTCATCGGCCGCCTCTGACCCCGGTCGACCCTCTGGGGGAGCAGGGTGCAGCCGGTCGGCGGGGCCAGGCGGTATGGTGAACGTCCCACGGGCTGTGGCGCAGCTTGGTTAGCGCGCTTGACTGGGGGTCAAGAGGTCCCGGGTTCAAATCCCGGCAGCCCGACGGGAAGAAGCAAGTCAGAGCCGGTGCGCAGAGCACCGGCTCGGGGACACGTGACTAAGTACATCCCCACATAAATACAATCACGTAACTACGATCACGTAATCAGGGGCCTCCGATAACGTATGGGCTCCCCGGAAGGGGGAGTCGATGCCCAGGAAGAGCCCGTACGTGGTGTCGCTGACCGCCGAGCAGCAGCGAGAACTGGAAGCTCGCGCTCGCCGATATACGTTGCCGTATCGAGACGTGGTCCGGGCCAAGATCGTGCTCATGGCCGCAGCCGGCCTCGACAACGACGAGATCGCGGCCCGGCTCGACACCCGTGTCGAAGTGGCGCAAACGCTTCGTCCAACACGGCCTGCCCGGCCTGGAGGAACGTCCCCGGGGTGGCCGACCCCCGGTCTTTTCCCCCTGAGGTTGTCGTCGCCGTCAAAGCCCTCGCCTGCGAGCTGCCATCCCGCCTCGGCGTCCCCCTGTCCCGGTTCCATATCCCCGACCTCGCCGCCGAGGCCGTCACCCGCGGGATCGTGGCGGACATCTCCGGCACCACCATCTGGCGATGGCTGTCCGAAGACGCCATCCGCCCGTGGGCTCGACGCTCCTGGATCTTCCCCCGCGACCCCAACTTCGAGGCCAAGGCCGGCCGAGTGCTCGACCTCTACGCCCGCACCTGGAACGGCAAACCGTTGGGAAGACGGGACTTCGTCATCAGCTCCGACGAGAAGACCTCGATCCAGGCCCGCGTCCGCTGCCACCCGACACTGGCGCCCGCGCCCGGTCGAGCGATGAGGGTCGAGCACGAATACGACCGGGGCGGCGCGCTCGCCTACATGGCAGACTGGGACGTGCACCGAGCCAAGATCATGGGGCGCTGCGAGCCGACCACCGGCATCGAACCCTTCCGCCGACTCGTCGCCCAGGTGATGACGACCGAGCCCTACGCGTCGGCCCGGCGGGTGTTCTGGGTCGTCGACAACGGCAGCTCCCACCGCGGCAAAGCCGCCGCCGAACGCCTCCGCACCGACTGGCCCAACGCCACCCTCGTCTCGCTGCCGGTGCACGCCAGCTGGCTCAACCAAGTCGAGATCTACTTCTCCGTCGTCCAACGCAAGGTCCTCACCCCCAACGACTTCGCCGACCTTGCCGACGTCGAGCAAAGGCTGCTCGCCTTCGAACGCCGCTACGAAGCCGCCGCTCACCCCTTCGAGTGGAAGTTCACCCGCAGCGACCTGGCCGAGCTGATGGAACGCATCGCCGCCCACGAAGCGCTACCCACAGCCGCCTGACCGGCCGGCCATACGTAATCGAACTTCCGTGCCAGAGCACTAAGCGGCGTTGGGCGCTGATGTTGGTTGCCCGCGGGACGGAGTTCGGTGCGCTCGATATGTGACGGTTCGGTGGAGCGGCGGCCGCTCCAGAGCCGTCTGATTGAGTGTTCATCACGGCGGTGCGGCTGGTTCGTACCGTGGAGAGATCCTGGCGGCAGGGCTCACGAACCGTCTGCCGGTCGCGTTCGCGGCTTGGCTTCCGAACGAGGTGCTTGC
>JBOGHU010000078.1:0-10394 GCA_050742255.1 Acidimicrobiales bacterium | reverse complement strand
GCCCTGAGCTCCCCGGTACCGCTCACCCGGCGGGGGCCCCGGCGGGGGCCCGGGCGGCGGGCACGGTGGCCAGCCCCACCACCTCGGCCCGCACCCGGTCGAAGGTGGCGTCCTCGAGGCAGCCCTGGAAGCGGCGCCGGGCGTGCTCGCCCAGAGCCGGCTCGATCAGCAGCGACACCCGACCACCGCCGAGTTCGGTGAGCTCCCGGGCCGAGGCCCGCCTCCCGAGGGTGGGGCGGCAGGCCACCCACAGGCCCTCGGCGGTCTGCAGGGTGGCGCCTCCACCCTGGCGGTGCGACACGGCCAGGGTGAGCTCGGTCGCCAGTCCGGCGGCGGGGGCGTCGGGGCGGTTCTGGGTGGCGTCGGCGAGGGTGTCGACGCCGGTCGTGACCCCCGCCACGGCCACGACCACCGCGACCACCCGGAGGGCGAGGCCGGCCAGCCCGCCCGACGGCGTGGAGGCCGGGACCGCTGCCACCGGGGTGTGGGTCTCCCCGACCGCACCGGCGGGGACCAGTCCCACCCCGGGCAGGGCGAGGGGAGCCAGGCGGCGGGCCAGGCGGCGCTCCAGGGCCGGCACGGCGGTGGCGCCGGCGAGCCGTTCCACGCCGTGGGCCAGCACCGAGAGCATGGCGCCGGCGCCCAGCAGGACCGGCACGAACACGTGCGTCCGGGTGGGGTCCAGCCAGGCGAACGGCCGGGAGGGGCCGGGGGCGGACTCCTGGATGCGGTGCAGCGGCGGCGGTTCGGGGTCGGGGGGCAGGGGCGAGCGGTGCGCCAGCCCATCGAGGCGGGCCTCGATGGCCCGCAGCCGCCGGAGGACGGTACCGGCGACCACGGCGACCTCGGCGGCGAGGAAGAAGACCCCGGCGACGAGGGCGCGGTTCCACTCCCAGCGGTACAGGTAGACCAGCACGTAGGTGGCCGACGTCACCAGCACCACCACGGTGAGCAGTTGGCCCAGCCGGCGCACGCTCACCGGGCCCCTCCGTCGCCACCGACCCGGGCCACCTCGCCGGTGATGCCGTCCACCACGACCCTGGTCCCGGGTGGGAACCGGCGCCGGGCGTCGGCGACGCCGACCACGGTGGGGACGCCCAGCTCCCGAGCCAGGATGGCCAGGTGGGACAGGACGCTGCCGGTCTCGGCCACCAACCCGCCCAATCCCGGCAGCACCGCCGCCAGCCCCGGCTCGAGGCTGGGCACCACCAGCACCGAGCCGGGGGAGGGGACAGCCGAGTCGGCGCCGCGCACCGGGCCCATGCCTCGGCCCCCTCCGGCACCGCGGCCCTCCAGGCGGCGGCCCCGCCGGGGGCGCTCGGCCACCACGTCCCCGTCGGGGGTGAGGCGGAACGCGTTCGGCAGCGGGGGGCCGGGAGCCGTCGCGGCCCGGCCGGCCAGGTCGTGGGGGGCGGTGACGGCGCCGGTGGCGACGGCGGCCAGCTCGTCGAGCTGGAGCCAGCGCACCAGCTCGGGCGCCTCCAGGCGCCGGCCGCGGTGCAGCCGCCGGCCCAGCTCGGCGGCGGCCCGGGCCGACAGCTCCTGGAGCCAGCGGGCCCGCAGCCGGAGCGCCTCCCGTGGGGGCAGCTGGTCGAGGGTGGCCGAGGCCCGGGGGACCTCGCCCACGGGGGGAAGGGCCGGCCGCCTGCCCACGGCGGGGGTGATCAGGGCCAGCACCACGGGCGCCTCGGCCACCAGGGCGTCGTCGTCGAGCCCGCCGGCCCGCCCCGCCGCCACCGCGCCTAGGGCCAGCGCAGCCGCGGTGGTCCCGGGCCCGTCGTCGCCGACGGCGACCACGCCGGCCAGGACCTCGTGGCCGTGGACCGAGCGCAGCGTCAGGCGGCACCGGTCGAGGAGGGCGAGGAGCTGGCCCTCGTCGAGCCCGGCGAGGGGTGGCACGGCCGCCAGCTCGGCGTCGACGGTGGCGATCACGTCGGCGGCGAGCAGGGGGATGGCCCGCCGCAGCCGGCCCACCCGCCACGCCGCACCCAGCCGGCGGGCGGGGGGGCGGGGGTCGAGCCGGTGCCAGAGGCGGGGCGCCGAGGGGGAGGCGCCGAGGAGCTCGAGGTCGGCGGCCACCCGCCCTCCCACCACGGCCACGACCGGCGAGGCGGCCAGGGCCCGGCGGGGCGTGGCTCCTACCACCCGCAGGGCCTCCACCACGCCGGCCCGCAGCGGTTCCACCCACAGGTCGGTCTCGAGGGGGGCCAGGGGGTGGGGGAGGGTCTCGGCCACCGGGCCGGGGCCCAGGACCGGTCCTGAAGCCGTCCCCCCGGTGGCGGTGACGGGCCGGCTCTGCAGCAGCCACACCCGGCCCCCGCCGTCGAAGGCCCACTCGACGTCCTGGGGGCCGCCGAAGGCGGCGGCGGTGGCGGTGGCCAGGTTGGCCAGGGCCAGGCGGTGGCGGTGGCCCAGGCGGGCCGGCCCACCATCCCGGTCGGCCTCGAGGAGCCGTCCGCGGCGGGTCAGCACGTGGCGGGTACCGGCGACCAGCCCGCTCACCAGCGACGACGGCCCGCCAGGGACCGACTCCACCACCAGGCGGTCGTCCTGACCGGTGATCGGGTCGACGCCGAACAGCACGCCGCCCACGGCGGCGTCGAGCATGGGCTGGAGCAGGACCGCCATGGGGTGGTCGTCGGCCGACCGCAGCACCATGGCCACGGCCTGGCGGAGCGGGTCCCAGCCGGCCACGTCGAGGACCGACGTGAACACCCCCGCCATGGAGGAGGTGGCGGAGTCCTCCACCGTGGACGACGACCGGACCGCCAGCGGCCTGGTGCCCCCGCCCGAGAGCCGCCACCAGGCGGCGCGGAGGGGCCCGGCCAGATCCGGTCCGGGGCTGTGGCGGGCGTCCCAGGGCGCCCGGGCCAGGGCTGTCGTGGTTATGACCAGCCCCGGCACCACCGGCAGTCCCAGATGGGCGGCGGTCGCCAGGGCCGCCGCCTTGGCTCCGGTGAGGGCGGCGTCTCGGGCCCGGGGGTCGTCGAGGTCGAGGACCGTCGGGTGGGGCGGGGCGGAGAGGTCGTGGGGCCGCTCGGTCCGGGTCAGCCTCCGCTGCTGGTCCTCCAGTGGTGACGTGGGCTCGACCACGGCGCCCTCCCGTGTGCTCCCGTAGTTGTCCCTAACGACACCTGTGGAACCCCGATTGTTTCCGCCGGGTTAACCCGACATGGATTTGCAACAACCGCCCCGGTGGCCTGGCATGGGCGTGGACGGAGAGAGGAGGGTCGTGGGAGCACGGATGATCGCCGCCGAGGGGGCGCTGCCCACCCGGGCGGAGCTGGAGGCCAGGTTGGCACACGAGGGGCTGGCGGCACGGGGCTGGGCCAACGGGCCGGGCGATCGCTACGGCACCCACGCCCACCGCTACCGCAAGGTCCTCTACTGCGTGGCGGGGAGCATCGTGTTCCACACCCCCGAGGCAGACCTCGCCCTGGGGCCGGGAGACCGGCTGGAGATCGAGGCAGGGACCGAGCACGCCGCCACGGTCGGCCCCGAGGGGGTGGAGTGCTTGGAGGCGGCCCGCTGACCTGGTTAGGGAGCCGACGAGCCCGCCGCTCAGGCCCAGTCGCCACGCGCCTCGAGGACGCCCTTCAGCACCGACGGGCGGTCGGTCATGAGCCCGTCCACGCCGAGGTCGAGGAGGCGGGCCATCTCGGTGGGGTCGTCCACGGTCCACACGTGGACCTGCAGGCCGCGTCGGTGGGCGGCGGCGACGAAGCGGCCGTCGACGAGGGGGACCCGGCGGGTCCGGACCGGCACCTGGACGCAGGCGGCGGCCAGGCGGCCCGTGGGGATGCCGACGACGCTGGCAGCCCGCAGCCGGGCCACGCCCAGCGGCCCGAGGGCGGCGCACAGGCGGGGCCCGAGGAGGCGGCGCAGCCGGCGCAGGCGACGGCCCGAGAAGCCGCCCACCCCCACCCGGTCGAGGCTGGCGGTGCGGCGCACGACCGCAGCCAGGGGCTCGACCGCGGCGTCGTCCTTGGCGTCGACGTTCACCCTCAGATCGGGCCAGGCGCCCAGCAGGTCCTCCAGCAGGAGGGGCGGCTCGGTGCCGGCCACCCGGGCGTGGCGCACCGTCGACCAGGGCAGCTCCCGGACCAGACCGCCGTGGTCGGTGACCCGGTCGAGGGTCTCGTCGTGAAAGGCGACCAGCACGCCGTCGGCGGTGACCCGGACATCGGTCTCGACGTGGCGGTACCCGAGGCGCACGGCGTGTTCGAAGGCGGCAAGGGTGTTCTCCGGCCGCTCACCGGCCCCCCCGCGGTGGGCGAAGGCCAGGACGCCGGGGTGGTCGAGGTAGGGCCAGGGCGAGGGGGGCATGGCGGGGGAGACGCTACGGGGTAGACCACGGTGGAGGACAGACCTCGCAGCGAGGAGGTGAGCCATGGCAGACGTCCGAGCCGTGCCCCTGGCCGGAGAGCGGGTCACCGGCACCGCCCATCGCCCGGTGCGCTCGCCCTTCGACGGGACCGACCTGGCCCAGGTGCCGGTGCTGGGCGCGGCCGAGGTGGATCGGGCGGTCGTGGCCGCCCGGGCCGCCCTGGCCGAGCCGCTGCCCGCCTGGCGCCGGGCCGAGATCCTCGACACCGCGTCGCGGCTGCTCGCCGAACGGGTCGAGGGCTTCGCCCGCACCATCGCCGCCGAGGCGGCCAAGCCCATCCGCACGGCGCGGGTCGAGGCCCGACGGGCGGTGGGCACCTTCGCCTTCGCCGCCGCCGAGGCCCGGACCCTGAGGGGGGACCTGGTGCCCCTGGAGGCGGCTGCCGGCGGCGAGGGCAAGGTGGGCTTCACCCTGAGGGTGCCCGTGGGGGTGGTGGCGGCCATCACCCCGTTCAACTTCCCCCTCAACCTGGTAGCCCACAAGCTGGCGCCGGCCATCGCCGCCGGGTGCCCGGTGGTGCTCAAGCCGGCCAGCCAGACGCCCCTGTCGGCCATCGCCCTGGCCGAGCTGCTCCTCGACGAGTGCGGCCTGCCCCCGGCCTGGCTGCACGTGGTCACCGGCTCGGGGGCGGAGGTGGGCGACGCCCTCGTCACCCACCCGGGGGTGGCGCTCATCACCTTCACCGGCTCGGCCGACGTGGGCTGGGCCATCCGGGCGCGGGCCCCCCGCAAGAAGGTCGGCCTGGAGCTGGGCAACAACTCGCCCGTCGTGATCCACGCCGACGGCGACTGGCGGGCCGCCGCCGAGCGGATCGCCGTCGCCGGCTTCAGCCACGCCGGCCAGTCGTGCATCTCCACCCAGCGGGTCTTGGTCCACCGCGACGTGGCCGGTCCCTTCGTCGACTCCCTGGTGAGGGGGGTGCGCGCCCTGGTGGTGGGAGATCCGATGGACGAGGAGACCGACGTCTCCGCCCTGATCTCGGAGGCGGACACCGAGCGGGTGCGCTCGTGGATCGACGACGCCGTGGCCGGCGGGGCCTCCCTGGCCGCGGGCGGCTCGGTCCGCGGCGGGCTGTTGGAGCCCACCGTGCTCACCGGGGTGACCCCCGACATGAAGGTGTGCCGGGAGGAGGTCTTCGGCCCGGTGGTGGCCGTGGCCGCCTACGACGACTTCGAGGAGGCGTTGCGGCTGGCCGACGACACCCGCTACGGGCTCCAGGCCGGGGTGTTCACCGCCGACCTGGGCCGGGCCCTCACCGCCGCCCGCCGCCTCACCTTCGGTGCCGTGCTGGTGAACGAGGTCCCGACCTGGCGGGCCGACCAGATGCCCTACGGGGGGGTGCGTGACAGCGGCAACACCCGGGAGGGCCCGGCCTGGGCGGTGCGGGAGATGACCGAGACCAGGCTGGTGGTGCTCCAGGCCTGAGTTCTGCTCAGCCAGCCTCCTCTCGGCCCCGTGGATGGTCGGGTCGTAGGCGGTGCCGCTGTGCCAGCACGCCCACATCACCCGCAGCCACGCTCGCATGAGGATGCGAACGGCATGGGGGTGGGGCTTGCCCCGGCGACGAGCGTCGGCGTAGAGCTGCGCTGCCCAGGGCGAGGCGTGGCGGCTGTTGTCGGCGAAGGTGGACAGGGCCTGGCGGGCCCTGGTGTTGACCGCCCAGCGGAAGTTGACCGCCCGGCCCTTGCCCGACTCCTTGGTGACCGGCGTGGCGCCGACCTCGGCACAGGCGTGCTCGACGTCGATGGCCCGGGTCAGGATCGGGCCGACCTCGCCCACGACCTGGGCCAGGTTCACCTCGCCGATGCGAGGCATGGGCGCCAACAGGGAGGCCTTGGCGTGCTCGAGTAGGGCGGCGCCCAGAGACCGGTCCACATCGGCGATGGTGCCGAGCAGGCAGCGCAGCAGCCGGACCTGGGCCCGCACCAACTCGGCCAGGGTCTCGGGGGCCAGGGCCTCGGTGCGCGCCGGCGCCGAGCGCAGCCGCTCGACGAGCTCGGCCGGGCTGCGGCGCCCGCAGTAGGAGTGGCGGCGACAGAACGTCTTCATCCGGGCCTCGCCCAGGCGCTCGGCGGCGGCCGGCGTCGGGTAGTCGTCCAAGAAGGCCAGGGCGATCTCGCTGTCGAGGCGGGCGAAGATGGTGGTGGCGCCGGGCCAGTGGCGCCCGAGCAGGGCGGCCAGCTGGTTGGTGGCGGCCACCTTGGCCTCGACGTGGTCGTCGCGCAGGCGCGACAGGGCCTAGAGGTTGGCGGTGGCGGGGTCCAGGGGCTCCAGGCGTCGCAGCCGGTGCCCATCGGTGCGCAGGTAGTCGGCCAGCTTGAAGCTGTCGCCGGGGTCGGACTTGGCCCGACTGGCGCCCCAACGGGGTCGGGCAGCGTTGAAGGCGTTGGGGTGGATCGGCACCACCGGGTGCCCGGTGGCCAGCAGGCGGTCCACCACCACGCCGCTGGTGGTCTCGATGGCCACCGGCAGCTCTGCTGGGTGGCCGTGGCGAGCCAGCCGGGCGACGGCGTCGTCGAGGCCGCCGGCGTCGTGGGCCAGCGCCCAGCGATCGACCACGGTGCCGGCGTCGTCCATCACGGTGACGTCGTGGGTCGCCGAGGCCCAGTCCCATCCGACGTGCATGCTCTTGGTCTCCTTCCTGGTCGTGGTGTGGTTCACTCGCCGGTGTCGAGGCCCTGGTGCCGCTCGCTCATTGTTCGGCCCTCGGTCGGGCATGTCCCTAAGGGCGGTCTCGGGGCCTCGGCGCGTCGGGGGTGGCGGTACTCACGCTGGCCGTCGAGCAGCTCGCCTGCCTGGCCATCCCCCGTGCGCTACCTAGGAGCTGAACCCACTCTCGTGGACTCCGCTACGGGGATGGTGCACCAATGAGCCTCCCCGCCCGGCCGGTACCGTGGTCGCCGTGGACCCCACGACCCGCTTCGCCGTCGCGGTGTCCGGTCCGAAGGACAGCGTCGCCCTGGACGAGGCGGCCTTCCTCATCGCCGCCCACGCCCACCCCGGCCTTGACGTGGCCGCCCAGCGGGCCCGCCTCGACGACCTGGCGGCGTCGGTCCGCACGCCCACCCTCGACGGCGTACGTGCCCTGATCTTCGACGATCTGGGGTTCAGGGGGAACCGCCTCGACTACTACGACGCCCGCAACTCCTACCTCGACGATGTGCTCGACCGGCGGCTGGGCATCCCCATCTCCCTGGCCGTGGTGACCCTCGAGGTGGGCCGCCGGGTGGGAGTGCCCCTGGACGGGGTGTCGATGCCCGGCCACTTCCTCCTCCGGGACAAGGTCGACCCCGACGTCTTCGTCGACGCCTTCGCCGGGGGGGCGGTGCTCGACCGGTGGGGCTGCGAGACCCGCTTCCGCGCCGTGCACGGGGAGGAGGTCCCCTTCGACGCCCGCTTCCTGGCGCCGGTGGGCCGGCTCGCCATCGTGGCCCGCATGCTGGCCAACCTGGAGGCCATCGCCGCCCGCACCGTCGACCGGGCCATGCTGGCCTGGGTGCTGCGCCTGCGGTTGTCGCTGCCCGGCGCCGCCCCGTCCGAGCACCGCAGGCTGGCGTCGGTGCTGAGCTCGATGTGCGACTTCGTCGGCGCCGCCGGGGTCCTGGAGGGCCTGGCCTCCCAGCTCCCCGATCCCCACGACGCCGAGGAGGCCACTGCGCGAGCCCGCCTGCTCCGGTCCCGCCTCAACTGATCCAGTCTCCCTTGCACTATGGTTCGGTCCTCGTCGCGACAGGCGACCGACCGGAGGGGAGTGGCCGATGGCCGTCACCGACGCTTCTCGCATCGAGGAGGCCGTCCGGGCCCGCTACCGCGCCGGGGCCCAGGCGCCCGACGCCGACCTGTGCTGCCCGGTCGACTACGACCCCCGCCACCTGCGGGCCATCCCCCAGGCGGTGCTGGACCGCGACTACGGCTGCGGCGACCCCTCCCGCCACCTCCGTGCCGGCGAGGTGGTGGTCGACCTGGGCTCGGGCAGCGGCAAGATCTCCTTCATCGCCGCCCAGGTGGTCGGACCCCAGGGCCGGGTCATCGGCATCGACCAGGACCTCGAGATGCTGGCCCTGGCCCGGGCTGCTCGGACCCAGGTGGCGGGGGCCATCGGCTTCGACAACGTCCGCTTCCGGCGGGGCCGGATCCAGGACCTGGCCCTCGACCTGGATGGGGTCGAGGCCTGGCTGGCCGCCCATCCCGTCACCGACCTGGCCGGGCTGGAGGCCTACCGGGCCGAGGTGGCCCGACGGCGGGCCGAGGAGCCCATGGTCGCCGACGAGTCGGTCGATGCGGTGGTGTCCAACTGCGTGCTGAACCTGGTGGCGACCGAGGACAAGGCCACGCTGTTCGCCGAGATCCACCGGGTCCTGCGCCGGCACGGCCGGGCCATCATCTCCGACATCGTGAGCGACGTGGAGGTGCCCGAGACCCTCCGCTCGGACCCCGAGCTGTGGAGCGGGTGCGTGTCGGGCGCCTTCCAGGAGGAGGCCTTCCTCGAGGCCTTCGAGGTGGCGGGGTTCCACGGCGTCGCCCTCCAGGCCCGCCAGCCCGAGCCGTGGCGGGTGGTGGAGGGGGTCGCCTTCCGCTCGGTGACCGTGGTGGCCCACAAGGGCAAGCAGGGCCCGTGCTGGGACCACGGCCAGGCGGTCATCTACCGGGGGCCGTGGTCCCAGGTCGAGGACGACGACGACCACGTCTTCCGGCGGGGTGTGCCCACCGCGGTGTGCGCCAAGACCTTCGAGCTGTGCCGGCGGGAGCCCTACGAGGGCTCGTTCGAGCTGTTGGAGCCGGCGGAGCCGGTCGACGCCGCCAGCGCCCCGCCCTTCTCCTGCGCGGCAGGCGGCGCTCGCCGGGCCACCGCCGGGCTGCGGGGTACGGGGGGCGGTGGGGAGCGCTGCTGCTGAGCACCGCCGGCCGGTCGGTGAGGGGGCCCGCCACCTAGGGTGGCGGGATGGAGGTCCTCTCCAGCCGGGTGATCGTGCACCCCTCGGAGCTGGCGCGCGCGGTCGCCTTCTACGACCAGGTGGTGGGGCTGCACCGGTACCGGGAGTTCGGTCCCGGCGGCCGGGTCTCCGGGGTGGTGTACTTCCTCGGCGGCGGCTTCCTGGAGGTCTCGGGCGACGCCGGGGGTGACGCCCCCGGGGCGGCGTACGGGGCGCTGCGGCTGTGGCTCCAGGTGCGGGACGTCGACGCCGAGCACGCCCGCCTGGCGGCGGCCGGTGCCACCGTCCTGGACCCCCCCGCCGACATGCCGTGGGGGCTGCGGGAGTGCTGGGTCGCGGATCCCGACGGCGTGCGCATCTGCCTGGTGGAGGTCCCCCCCGACCATCCCCTGCGCCGCCGCTCCTGACAGCCACCGCTAGCCTCGCCGGTCGTGGTGGCCCGCCGGACCAAGATCATCGCCACCATCGGCCCGTCCTGCGAGGACTCGGCCACCCTGGCCGCCATGGTGGAGGCGGGGATGGACGTGGCCCGCCTGAACCTGGCCCACGGCCCCGTCGAGGAGCACCTCGAGCGGGCCCGTCAGGTGCGCCGGGTGGCGGCCCACGCCGGTCGGCCGGTGGGCATCCTCGCCGACCTCCCCGGCCCCAAGGTGCGGGCCGCCACCTTCCCCGAGGGTGGCCTCATCCTGGCCGAGGGCAGCACCGTGGCCCTGGCCCCGACCCCGCCAGGCGCCCACGGCGCCAGCACCGGCGAGCGCATCGGGGTGGACGACCCGGGAGCGCTGGCCGACCTGGGGCCGGGGGACCGGGTGGTCCTGGGCGACGGCGACGTCGACCTGCGGGTGGAGTGGGTCGATCGCCGGGCCCTGACCGTCACCGCCACCGTCGTGGTCGGGGGACGCCTCCAAGGTCGCCCCGGGGTGCACCTGCCGTCGGTCCCCCAGGGTGGGGTGACGCCCACCGTGACAGACCTGGAGCTGCTCGACGCCGTCGGTGGGACGGTCGACGCCGTCGCCATCTCCTTCGTCCGCTCCGCCAGCGACCTGAAGGTGGCGCGGGCCGCCCTGGCGGCC
>JBOGHU010000077.1:0-7962 GCA_050742255.1 Acidimicrobiales bacterium | reverse complement strand
CGGTTGGCCCGAGCGCCTCCGGGCCAACGGGCTGCTGCGGCGCCTGGCCGGTGGCGACGTGGCCGAGGCCGACCCCCTCCTCGACCACGCCCTGGCCGTCCTCGACCGCCTGGCGGGGTCGCAGGTGGGTGAGCCCGACTCCCGGCCCCTGCTCCTGTCGGAGCTGGCCGCGGCCTCGACCGGCGACAGCCACGGCCTGGACCCCGGCCGGCCGGTGGCGACGCTGGTGCTGTCGGCCGTCGCCCATCTGACCGGCGCCGACGGCACCCCCTGGCGGGAGCTGTGGGCGAGCGTCGGCGTGGCCTGCGACGAGCTCAGCTCCACCGTCCTGGTGCTGAACCTCCCCGCCGACGCCGCCTCTGCCTGCGGGCGGGTGCTGCGCGCCCACGCCGAGGTGGGCGAGCCGTGCCGGCTCACGTTGCGCCAGCTCCGGCGCCACCCCCCGTCCCCGGCGCCGGACCTGCTCGTGTTCGCCTGCGAGAACCAGGCCGTGGTGGCCGCCGCCGCCGACCGCCTGGGCGCCTCCTGCCCGCCGCTCGTGTGCACCGAGGGCCAGCCCAGCACCGCCGCCCGGCTGCTCCTCGACCTGCTGGCCCGAGCCGGTGCGGTCCTCGCCTACCACGGCGACTTCGACTGGGGCGGCATCGCCATCGCCAACGGCGTCCTGGGCCGCCCCGGGGCGGGCCGGCCCTGGCGCTTCACCGCCGCCGACTACCGGGCCTCCGGTGCCGAGGTCCCCCTCGGCGGCATCCCGGTCCCGGCCTGCTGGGACCCCGACCTGGCCCCGGCCATGGCCTCCCGAGGCCTGGCCGTCCACGAGGAGCACCGCCTCGACGACCTCCTGGCCGACCTGGCCGACCCGGCCGACCCGGCCCCGTTCTGTGCGCCCGCCCGGACATGACCGGGTCGGGCGCACACAAACAGCTCCGGAACCGTTGCGAACAGATGTTTGCAAGATCCGCTCCGGCCCGCTACGGTGATGAACAGGCGTTCGGACCACGCCCGGAGACCACAGCGGAGGAAGCGAGGGCAGCCATGGCCGGCGCGGGACTGACAGAGCGGCAGCGGGACATCCTGGAGTTCATCGTCACCCAGCAGCAGGCACGGGGCTTCCCCCCCTCGGTACGGGAGATCGGGACCGCGGTGGGGCTGAGCTCGCCCTCCACGGTGCACACCCACCTGGCCACCTTGGAGCGGGAGGGCTACCTGCGGCGGGATGCCACCAAGCCCAGGGCCATCGAGGTCCGCTACGACCCCACCTCGGGCGCGGCCATCGAGCGGCGGCCGGTGCGCCACGTACCCCTGGTGGGCGACGTGGCCGCCGGCACCGACGTGCTGGCCGAGGAGAACGTCGAGGAGCTGGTGCCCGTCCCCGCCGACCTCACCGGCGAAGGCCAGCTCTTCATGCTGCGGGTGCGGGGCGACTCGATGATCGAAGCCGGCATCCTCGACGGTGACCTGGTGATCGCCCGCCACCAGCCCGACGCCCGCAACGGCGAGGTGGTGGTGGCCGGCATCCCCGGCGAGGAGGCCACCGTCAAGACCTTCCGCCAAGAGGGTCGCCTTGTGGTGCTCCAGCCCGCCAACGCCAGCTTCCCCCCCATCGAGCTCGACGCCACCGAGGTGACGATCTACGGCAGGGCGGTGGCCGTGATGCGCCGCCTGTGAGACGTCGGCGGCTGCCCGGGCCGAGCCGCCCTACCCCGCCGGCCCCGGATCGCCGGAGAGGGCGGCGAAGACCTCCTCGACCTGTCCCCACCCCACCGACATGAGGAACAGGTTGTTCCGGCCGTAGGACTTGACCCCGAGGATGAAGAAGTTGGGCTCGGGGTTGCGCAGTGTGTCGACGCCCTGGCTGGTCTGGTCCAGGCAGTCCCCGGCCCCCTCCCCGAGCAGGGCCGCGGCCAGCTGGATGGGGGCGGCGGTGGCGTAGCACTCGTGCACCTGGAGCTGGCGGTAGAGGTCGTGGTCGCCCACGAAGCCGGTGAGGGCGAGGACCCGGTCGACCACCACCTCCTCGGTGCCCCCGTCGCCTCGCAGGGTCACCGCCACGCGCCCGTCGTGCCGTGCCAGCCGCTCGACCACCACCCCGGTCCGCAGCTCGACCGCCGGCTCCTCGCCACCGGCCAGCGCCCCGGCCCGCTCCACCAGGGCGGCCCGCTCGGGCAGGGGGTCGTGGGGCACCGCCCCCCAGGTGGGCGCGGCGCTTCGCACCGCCCAGACCACCCTGGTCCCCGGCGCCCGGCCGGCCAGGCCCGCCAACCCGAGGGCGGCGGTCTGGGCCGAGTGGCCAGCGCCCACCAGCAGGGTGGTCCGCCCCGCCCAGCGGCGGCCGTCGGCGTCGAGGTCGGGCAGGGCCCGGTGGATCTCCTCGCCCAGAGCCCGCTCGCCCAGCGCGGGTATGCCGCCGTCGCCCACCGCGTTGGGCCGGCCGTAGGTGCCGGTGCAGTCGAGGACCACGTCGGCCGAGGCCAGATCCTCCCGGCCGGACCGGTCGCGGACCAGCAGCCGGAACGGCCGCTCGGCCCGAGCCGGGGTGGCGATCTCCTCGTGCTTGAGCAGGTCCTGGCGCCCCACCGCCTCCACCCGCGCCCCCAGCCGCAGGTGGGGGGCGACCTCGGGCAGGGCGGCGAGGGGATCCAGCAGGCTCCGGGCGAGCTGGTGGCCGGTGGGGCACTCGGGCCCCCCGGGCACGCCCGCCCCGGCCGCCTCCAGGTGGCGGCGCATCCGGGGCGAGACGTTGCGGGCCCAGGAGGTGAAGAGGGGCACGTGGCCCCACCGCCGCACGTGGCCGCCGGCGTGGGGCGCCGCCTCGTAGACCGTGAACGGCCGCCCGGCGTCGGCCGCGGCCAGGGCCGCCTCCAGCCCGATCGGCCCCGCCCCGAGGATCGCCACCTGCCCGGACCGGCCCATCTCCGTCCCTCCTGTCCCCGGCGCCCACGTGCCGGCCAGAGTGTAACCTACGTTGAAGGACGCCCCCCGGAGGAGACGTGACGTGGTGAGGATCGCCGTGTGCGGGGGCGTGTACTCGAACCCCTACGCCCTGGCCGCCTTCCTGGAGGACAGCGCCAGGCGGGGTTGCGACCGCCGCCTCTGCCTGGGAGACTTGGGGGGCTTCGGCGCCGAGCCCGACGCGGTGTGGCCCCTGCTCCTCGAGGGCGACGTCGAGTGCATCGCCGGCAACTACGACGTGGCCATCGGTCGCGGCGACGAGGACTGCGGGTGCGGCTACCGGGACCCCCGTGACAACGAGTTCGCCCAGCTCGTATACGACTACACCCGGGCCCACACCAGCCCCGACTACGCGGCGTGGATGCGCACGCTCCCCACCCAGCGCCGCCTCCAGGTGGAGGGCAGGGAGGTCCACCTGGTCCACGGCTCGCCCCTGGCCCTCAACGACTTCTTCTGGGAGTCCCTCGATGAAGGCGCCGTGCGGGAGCGGGTCGGCGCCAGCGGGGCCGACGTGCTGCTCTGCACCCACACCGGCCTGCCCTGGCAGAAGCGGGTCGACGGCTGCCTGGTCGTCAACGTCGGCGCCCTGGGCCGGCCCGCCAACGACGGGCGCCGGGAGGTCTGGTACGCGGTGGTCGAGATCGATCGGGCGACGGCCTCGGCCGAGCTGGTGCCCCTGGCCTACGACTGGCGGGCCCACGCCGCCTCCATGCGGGCGGCGGGGCTGCCGGAGGCCTTCGTCGACACCGTGGAGCACGGCTGGTGGACCACCTGCCTGGAGGTGGTCCCTCCCCTCGAGCGGTCCCGCGGTCGCTACCAGCTCTACCGCAGCGCCCTGCCCACCGGGTTCTCCGAGGCCGGGGTGAGCTGGGCCGACGCCCCCGAGGTCCCCGACGCCGGCCTCCCCGTGGTGCCGCTGTTCGGCAGCTCCCTCTTCCCGCCCCGGCTGTGGGTGTACACCAACTTCCACTGCAACCTGTCCTGCTCGTACTGCTCGGTGGCGTCCTCCCCGACGGCCCGGCGCCGCTCCATGTCCCCTGCCCGCTTCCGCGACCTGGTCGACGAGGCGGTGGAGGAAGGCTTCACCGAGATCTACGTGACCGGCGGCGAGCCCTTCCTCGAGCCCGACATCGTCGACATGGCCCTCTACGCCAGCGACCGTCTGCCCACCGTCCTGCTCACCAACGCCATGCTGTTCCGGGGGCGGCCCCTGGAGAAGCTGCGGCGGCTGGCCGGCCGCCCCGACCTGGTGCTGCAGACCTCCGTCGACGGCGCCCGCCCCGAGACCCACGACCGCAACCGGGGCCGGGGCTCGTGGGCCCGGGTCATGGAGGGGATCGCCACCGCCACCGAGCTGGGCCTGCCGCTGCGGGTGGGCATGACCGAGACCCCCGAGAACCGCCGCGAGGTCCCCGAGCTTCGGGCCATGCTGGCCGAGCTGGGCATCACCGGGCGGGACTTCGCCGTGCGCCCGCTGGTGCAGCGGGGCTTCTCGGGCTCGGGCGTGGTGATCGACGACGCCAACACCGTCCCCGAGCTCAGCGTCACCACCGACGGCGTGCACTGGCACCCGGCGGGGGCCGACGCGGAGACCAGCCCCGACATGCTCCTCGCCGCCGGCGAGGTCCGCCTGGCCGAGGCCAAGCGCCTGGTCGTGGAGCGCTTCCTCTCCCTGCGCCAGCGGGACGGCAGCCTGCCCGTCGCCTACAACTGCGCGGTGTGAGGGGCGATGACCCGGGAGGGGTGGTTGGCAGCGATGGGCCTGGCCGAGTCCGAGATCCCCGACCTGGTGGTGCTGGAGGGGTCGTGGTGGCGACGGGAGCGCAACGCCGTCCGCCTGCCCGCCCTGGAGGACGCCCGGGAGCTGGCCTTCCCCGAGTGGCACCTGGGCCGCCACCGCGGTCGACCGGTGCTCTACTCCTGTGTGTACGGCGCCCCCCGGGCGGTGGAGCCGGTCCACGTGCTGGGGGAGCTGGGGACACCGGCGGTGGTCCAGATCGGGTCCTGCGGCGGGCTGGCCGACGGCGTGCTCAGCGGCGACATCGTCGTGGTCGACCGGGCCGCCATCGGCGAGGGGGCATCCCGGTACTACGGCGGGGAGGGGTCGGCGGCGGCGGCCCCGGCCCTGGCCGACGCGGCCGAGAAGGCGTTCGCCGACCGTGGCTTCCGGGTCCACCGGGGGTCGATAGTCACCACCTCGGCCCTCTTCGCCCAACCGCCCGAGCTGGTGGGAGCCTGGCGGGAGGCGGGCCACCTGGCCGTCGACATGGAGACCTCGGCCGTGCTCACCGCCGCCCGCCGCTTCGGGATGGCCGCCGCCTCCATGCTCTTCGTGTGGGACGAGGTGGCCCGGGACCGGAGCTTCCTCGACACCTACACCCCCGCCGAGCAGGAGGCCCAGGCCCGGGCCGACGCCGCCCTCCTCGACGTGGCCCTCGAGGTGGGCCTGGACCGGTGAGCTGGCGCCTCTGCGACGCCGACTGGAACCACTGGCCCGACGGCCTGGACGACGCCTCGGTGTGGGCGGCATGCGCCGAGGCCGGCTTCTCGGGGGTCGAGCTGGGCGTGTACCGGGCCGCCGACCAGCTGGCGCCGGAGCGGGTGGCCCGCGTCGGCGCCCTGGCCGCCCGCCACCGCCTCCCGGTGGCCATGGTGCTGCTCTCCCTGCCCCCCAAGCGCTGGCCCGGCGGCGCCCTCAGCTCCGAGGCGGCGGTCCCGGCCGTGGCGGCGGAGGCGGTGGCCACCGCCCGGGTGGCCGCCGGCTGGGGAGTGGGCACCCTCGGGCTGTGGCCAGGGGCCGACCCCCCCGGCGCCCCCTGGGAGGCGGTGGTGGCGGGCACGGCCGCCGTGGCCGAGGCGCTCCGGCCCACCGGCGTGCGCCTGGCGGTGGAGTACAAGCCGGGCACGGCGGTGGCCGACGCCGACGACGCCCTGGGGCTGTGCCGGGCCGTCCCGGGGGTGGGGGTGCTGCTGGACACCGCCCACGCCTTCGCCGCTCTCGAGGACCCCGCTGCGGTGGTGCGGCGGGCGGGGGACCTCCTGTGGCACCTCCACCTCGGCGACGCCTCGCCCGGCCACCCCGAGGACGACCTCCCCGTGGGCCGGCTCCACGACTTCGCGGCGGTGGTGGGCGCCCTGGCCGCCACCGGCTACGCCGGGGCGGCCAGCCTCGACCTGTACGGGGCGGTGTCGGCGGGGAGGATCACCGGGGTGGCCGCCGCCCGCCAGAGCCGGGACCACCTGCTCGGGTGCCGCTCGTGAGGGCGCTGGTGGCCCACGGCCCCGGGGACTTCCGCCTGGAGCACCAGGACCGGCCCGCGCCCCCGGCCGGGGCGGTGGTGGAGGTGGAGGCAGCCGGCGTCTGCGCCGCCGACCGGATGATCTGGCGGGGAGACGGGCCCTGGGCGCTGCGGTACCCGTTCGTGCCCGGCCACGAGCTGCTGGGCCACCTGTCCTGGGTCGACCCCGGCACCGCCGGCCGCTGGGGCGTGTCCGTGGGCGACCGGGTAACCGCCGAGGTGGTGGTGCCGTGCCGGCGGTGCCGGTGGTGCCAGGAGGGGCGGGCCAACCTCTGCCCCCGCGGCGCCCACCTGGGCAGCGGCGTGCCCGGGGCCTTCGCCGAGGCCCTGGCCCTGCCCCCCGAGGCGGCGGTCCACCGGGTCCCAGACGAGCTGAGCACGGCGGCGGGCGTGCTGGCCGAGCCCACGGCCTGCGCCGTGCACGCGGTGCGGCGCGCCACCCTCGGCCCCACCGACGTGGTGGCCATCGCCGGCATCGGGTCCATCGGGGCCGCCGCCCTGGGGGTGGTCACGGGCAGGGCGGCCCAGGTGGTGGCGGTGGCCAACTCCCCCCGGCGGGCCGCCCTGGCCGCCGAGCTGGGGGCCGACGCCACGGTCGACGCCTCCTCCGGCGACCCGGCCGCCGAGCTGGCCTGGCTCACCGCCGGCCGGGGCGTGGACGCCTTCGTCGACTGCTCGGGCTCGACCGAGGCCGTGGCCCTGGGGCTTACGGCGGTGGCCCGGGGCGGGCGCCTGGTCCTCTACGGCGTGTACCGCCAGCCCGCCCCCGTCGACTGGAACGTGGTGGCCGAGCACAAGGAGCTCGACGTCCGGGGCGGCCACCTGGCGCCGGGAGCCTTCCCCGAGGCCATGGAGGCCCTCCGGAGCGGCGCCGTCGACGCCGAGGCCATCGTCACCCACCGCCACCCCCTCGACGACGCCCGGACCGCCCTCGACCCGTGCCCTGACCGCTCCCGCCTGAAGGCCATCCTGGTCCCGTGACGCCCGACCACCGGTCCCTCGCCGGCCAGCTCGCCCACCTGGGCCGCAAGGCGGTCGCCGCCGGCCTGGTGATCGGCTCCGGCGGAAACCTGTCGGCCCGCCGCCCGGGGGCCGACGAGATCGTGGTCACGGCCAGCGGGACCTGGCTGGACGAGCTGGGGCCCGACGACTTCAGCGTGGTGGGACTCGACGGCGCCTGGCGGGGGGGCCACCCGGCGCCCTCCAGCGAGACGCCCCTCCACGTGCACAGCTACCGGGCCCGTCCCGACGTCAACGCCCTGGTCCACCTGCACCCCCAGCTCTCGGTGCTCCTCCACGCCCTGGGCCACCCCATCCGCCTCATCACGATCGACCACGCCTACTACGTACGCCGGATCGCCACCGTGCCCTACCTGCCGTCGGGGACCGTCGAGCTGGCCCGGGCCGGGGCCGCCGCCCTCGCCCACGCCGACGCGGTGGTCCTGGGCCACCACGGCTGCTCGGTGGTGGCCGACTCGGTGGAGCTGGCCCACAAGCGGGCGGCCAACCTGGAGGAGGCGGCCCTGGCCACCTACCGGGCGCTCACCCTGGGCGACACCGGGACCGTCTGCCCCCCCGCCTACCTGGAGGGCGTCGAGCGGCTGGAGGCCGAGGCGGCGGTGGTGGACTCGGCCGGCGGTCGCCGCTGATGCCCCTGGCAGCCGGGCTGGACCTGGGGGGCTCGGCCGTCAAGGCCTGGGTGGCCGAGCTC
>JBOGHU010000076.1:0-14230 GCA_050742255.1 Acidimicrobiales bacterium | reverse complement strand
GGGCGACGTCGAGGGACCGGTGGTCCACCGACACCACATCGGCCCTCGCGCATCGCCCTCGGTCGGCTCGGCCGGGGGCGCCCGCACCCCGATGGGTTGTCCAACCGCATCGGCCGCCGTGGCCAGGAGGCTCAGGCCTGGGCCAGCGAGAGGACCTCAGCCACCGCCCCGGGGAGGTCGGGCACCTCGCGCTCGACGGCACCGGCGGGCGCCAGGAACAGCAGCACCGCCCGCACCACCGGTTGGCCGACGGCGCCGGCCACCGCGTGGGCGTAGGCCGCCAGCTGGAGCCGGTAGCGGTCGACCTTGGCGTGCAGGTCCTCCTCGTAGCGCCAGGAGTCGGTCTTGTAGTCGACGACCACGAACCCGCCGTCGTCGCGAAAGAGCAGATCGACGTAGCCCTCCAGCACGCCGTCGCCGAAGGGCACGCCGACGTAGACCTCCTGCCAGTGGGGGCGACCGGCGGCCCGGCGCACGGTCGGCGCCTCGAGGGCGGAGCGCACCAGCGCCTCGATGATCGCCTCCCGGCCGAGCACCTCCTCGGCTGCGGCCTGAGCGGCGGCGGGACCGGCCAGGTCGTCGTCACCGGCCAGGTCGACGCCTTGGAGCACGGCGTGCACAGCACGGCCCACGGCGCTGCCGTAGCGGCCCTTCTGCCACGGCGGCAGGTCGACGTCTCGTGGCTCCTTGTGCAGCCCGGGGTCGGCGGTGAGCAGGCGTGCGCGGGCCTCGGCGATGCCGGTGGCCGACCACGCCAGCGGGCGTCGGGCAACGTCGAGCACGGTGGCGAGCCCGGCACCCCACTCCTCCCGAGTCACGAGCGGCGGCAGCCCGGCCCCCGGTGCACCATCACCCGGTGGCGCTGTCGTGGCCGGCACCGCCACCGGGCTCTCGTCGTCGAGGAGGCTCACCAGCTCGTCGAGGTTGCCGTGGTCCCAGAACAGCTCGGCCGAGGTCAGCACCCGATCGGAGGCGGTTCCCGCCCTGCGGTGCACCGAGACCACCAGGTGGTCGCGGGCCCGGGTGGCAGCGACGTAGAGCAGGCGCAGCCGCTCGTGGTGGTCCATCTGCTCGTCGAGGGGCCGCGCCAGGTCGAACTCGGCGGTCGACATGCCCTTGCCCAGCTTCACCGCCCAGCCGTCGCCCTCGGGGAACAGCACGTGCACGCCCCGGTGGTAGGCCCGCAGCTGGGTGGTGAGGCCCGACAGCACGGTGATGGGGAACTCGAGGCCCTTGGCCCCGTGCACGGTGAGGATCCTCACCGCCTCGTCGTCGGTCTCGGGCAGCACGGTCTCCACCACCCGCGACCCCTCGGCCGCCTGCAGCGCCACCCACGCCAGGTACTCCCGCAGAGTGGTCCCGCCCGCTTCCTCCCACGCCCGGGCCTGGTCGACGACGAAGCGCAGCCGTCGCCACAGGTCGCGCGGCCGGGGGTGGGCGAAGGCCAGCTCCATGAGCCGCCGTTCCCGCACGATCCGGTCGAGCACCTGGCTGGGCGCCAGCCAGGCCCGCTGGCGGTGGAGATCACCGAGCCACTCCAGGCCACGGCGCACCGGGTGGTCGGGGGGCGCTCCCTCGGGCAGGCGTCCCTGGTGGTCCCACCAACCGCCGTGGTCGACGTGCCAGCGGTAGAGGTCGTCGTCGCCACAGCCGAACGGCGCCGACCGCAAGGCGGTGACCACCCACAACGCATCGGTCGGGTCCTCCACCGCCCGGGCCACGGCCAAGAGGTCGCGCACCTCGGCGGTGCCGTAGGCCAGCGAGGACGTCTCCACCCGGTACGGCACGTCCGCGACCTCCAGGGCTCGCTCCAACATCGGTAGCGACGTGCGGGCAGGCAGGAGGATGGCGATGTCGGCCCAGCGGGCTGGCCGCCACCGCTCGTCGTCGCCGTGGCGCTCCGACACCGACCAACCCTCGGCCACGGCCCGACGCACCGCGGTGACCACCGCCCCGGCTTCTCGCTCCCGCACGCCGTCGGCTCGCAGCCCGCCCGGGAGCGCCTCGGCGCCCACCAACGCCACCGCCGGACCGTCCTGGGGTGCGGCCCTGGTGGCGCGGAGGTCGACGTAGCACGGCTGCGAGCGAGGCGAGAAGGCGATCACCGACGAGAAGGTGCGGTTCACCCACTCGACGATCGGCTCGACGGTGCGGAAGTTGCTGACCAGCTGCCGGGGTGCATCGACCAGGGCGTCCCGGGCATCGAGGAAGGTGCCGATGTCGGCCCGGCGGAACCGGTAGATCGACTGCTTGGGGTCGCCCACGAAGAACAGCCGTCCCGGCTCCACGTCCACCTCGGTCCAGGCCCTGGTGCCGGCGTCGGGGTCGCCCGAGCCGAGCAGCACGGCCAGCTCCACCTGGATGGGATCGGTGTCCTGGAACTCGTCCAGCAGGAGTCGCTGGTAGCGGTGGCGAAGCGCCTGGCGCACGGGCCACCCGTAGACGGGGTGGCGCAGCACCGCCCGGGCCAGCACCAGCAGGTCGTGGAACTCCAACGCACCTTCGCCCCGGCGGGCTTCGGCGCTGCCCACGGTGAAGGCAGCCAGCGACTCGGCCAGGTGGCACAGGCAGGCCTGCACCACCTCGTCGGCCATGGCCCGCCGACGCTCGTCGATGGCGGCCACGGCGATCCGGATCGTGGCGATGTCGGGCCAGTTGCCCTTCGCACCGGTCCGGGCGACCTTGAGGCTCGGGGAGGACGAGTGCAGCCGCTCGAGCACCAGCTCCTCGTCGGGGAGGCGCCGCAGCGAGGACGACCACGCCGCCAGCACCTCTAGGCGCCGGCTGAGCCGGTCGTCGGGGTCGGTGCAGGCGAAGCGCTGCCCGGACAGGGCCTCGAGGTCGTCGCAGAAGGCCTCGATGCGGTCGAGCAGCGAGGGCAGCTCGGGCACCGGCCCTCCCGCCCGGGCGGCCACCAGGTCCCAGTTGGCGTTGAACGCCACGGCCACGTCCCGCAGGTGCCCCAGGCTGGCACCGGCGGCCAGCAGCAGTCGCAGCGGTCGTTCGGCGTGGGGATCCCCGAGCAGCCGATCGACGAAGGCCTCCCAGCGGTGCTGGAAGGCGATCTGGGAGCCGATGTCGTCGAGCACCTCGAAGCGGGGCGGGAGGCCCGCCTCGACCGGGTGCTCGGTGAGCATGCGCTGGGCGAAGGCGTGCAGCGTGCAGATGGCGGCCCGGTCGAGGCTGTCGAGGGCGGCGGCGCATCGCTCGGAACCCGCCGCCACCCGATGCTGGAGCCCCTGACGGATGCGGTCGGCCAACTCGGCCGCGGCCCGCTCGGTGAAGGTGATGGCGGCCACCGCCTCGGCGGGCACACCTGCCTCCACCAGGGCGACGAACCGGCCCACCAGGCACGACGTCTTGCCCGAGCCGGCACCGGCCTCGACGAACAGCGTCTCGTCGAGGCGCTCGCAGACCTCCCGGCGGACCGAGTCGTCAGGTGGTGCCATCGAGCGCCTCCGGCTCGCACAGGTCGACGTAGCGGGCGAGGGCGGGGTCGAGCCGCTTGCGTTCCCAGGAGCGGCGCAGCTCCCCGGCGCCGAGCCCGTCAGGATCGCAGTACCAGCACTCGACCCAGCCCCAGGGCGGCTCAGCCGAGGGACGTGCGAGGAAGACGCCGGCGGCCATCCCGTCGGCGATGGCGGCGACGGCCCGGCCGACCGAGGCCATCACCATGTCGTCGACGGGGTAGCCGATCCGCTCGAAGTCGCCCTTGGCGCTGGTGAACCAGTACGAGGCGACCACGGGCGTGCCCGGCGTCCCGAACGCGGCACGAGCGGCGGCCCCGTAGACCGCCAGCTGCAGCACGGTGCCGCCGGCGTGGGGCTCGTCGTGCCCGAGGCCCCGGTAGGACCCGGTGCTACCTGTCTTGTAGTCGGTGACGACAAGGCCGCCTTCGGCGGTCGCGTCGACCCGGTCAGCGGCGCCGCGGAACCACACGACCCTCCCGTCGGGGAGCGGGAAGGGCACCGGTCCCTGGCGAGACGACCTCTGCCCGAACGCCAGCTCGGTGGCGAGGGGCCGGGCCCGGTGGTCGCGCCGGAAGGCGTCGTCCTCGTCGAGGAAGCGCTCGAGCTCGGCGAGGATCCGGGCCCGGTCGCGTCGCCAGAACAACGGCCGGCCGGTCAAGCCCCGACGCTCGTAGTCGTCGCACGCCTCCTCGGCGATGGTGCGCAGCCGAGCGCGGTGGTGCTCGGGCCAGGGCCCGTCGGGCACGCCTGCGGCGATGGCTTCGGCCAGGAACCGGTCGAGCACCGCGTGCACCAGGCTGCCCCGGTCGAGCACGGTCATCGCGAGCACACGCTCAGGGTCCTCCACGACGTCGACGTGCAGGATGTGCTCGAGCAGGTAGGCGTGGGGGCAGCTGGCCCAGGCCTGGAGGCGGGTGGGGGACACGACGGTGACGCCGTCGGTGAGGTCGGGGAGGTCGAGGCCGGCGAGGTTGCCGTCGAAGCGGGTGAAGGCACTGGAGCGCCGGGCCTCGGCCAGCGCTAGGCCGGCGGCGAGCCCGACGTCGCCGCTCACCTCGGGGTGCGACGCCAGCGGGCCGGGGCCACGGCGTGCCAGGGCGGCCAGCCCGTAGTCCTGCGAGGTGGCGGGGAACCCGGCGCGGGTCACGCCCGCGGCGAACGACGGCACCTCCTCGAACCAGGGCTCCCCGACGAGGGTGCGCAGTTCCTGGGTGTGGACGTGGCGGCGCCGGCCCAACCGGGCGGCGTCGGCGAGCAGCCAGCGTGAGGCGGTGCGGTCGCCGGGGCGGCGCAGGTCGCCCCGGGGGAAGCACACCGTCGCCTCCTCGGCGCCGGCCAGCGCCGCCAGCAGCCGGTGGCGGTCGCTCTGGAGGCGGTCGGCTCGCAGCTCCAGCTCGCCGCCGGTGAGGGCGCGCTCGCGGTCGGGCAGCAGCGAGTCCTCCAGCCGCCCGCCGGGGAAGGCCCCCTCGGCCAGGCCGAGCACGAAGAGCCGGTCGGCGCACACGCCCGTGGCGATGGACACGTGGCCCACGAGCACCCCGTCGCCGAACCGGCCGACCCGGGCCAAGGCGGTCTCGAGCTCGCGGTCGAGCGTGCGCCGGAACACCTCCGGGTGGGGGCGGGGCCGCCGATGGCATCGAGACCGGCCAGTCCGTCGAGGGCGGCCTCGACCCGCTCGCCCGCCCGGCGCTCGTCCTCGGGCCACCCCTCCCGTCGGTCGTGGCCCCCCAGGTAGCGGGCGAGGAGGCCGTGGGCCCAGTCGACCGTCGCCGCCCACCCGCCGGCCGTCCGCCCTTTCGCCAGGTCGTCGCGGAGGCGGGCGACGAAGCCGGCGAGCCCGTCGGCCTGGTCGGCCTCCCGCCGGTAGCGGCTGGCCGTCGACGGTCGCTCCTCCGCTTCGGCCTCTTCGGCTCGGCCCCGCTGGGCGGTGGCGAAGGTGTGGAGGCGCTCCCGCCAGTCGTCGCCCTCGACCACGCCGGCGGCCCGCGACACCCGCTCCCACGCCCGGGCCGGCAGCCATCGACCGTCACGGTCGAGCAACCGCGACGACAACAGCGCCAGCACGTCGCCGCGCCGGAAGCGGCGGTCGGGCAGAGCGAGCAACGCCCGCAGGGTGCGGCCCACCAGCCCCTGGCCGACGGTCCGCACCGGTGCGCCGTTGTGGGGGATGCCGGCGGCGGCAAGGTGCTCGTGCAGCAGCCGGACGTAGGGGTCGGCCGCTCCGTAGACGACCGCCACCCGCCCGAGGGGCACACCCGCCCGGGCCGCGGCCACGACGTGGCGGACGACGCTGCGCACCTCCTCGTCGGGATCGCTGACCGACAGGACCCGGTGTGCCGTCGCCGGGGTCGGGCCCCCCTCGTCACCGAGGTCGATGCCGGCCCGGCCGAGCGCCCGGCGGAGGCCCTCGTCGGCCGGTACCTCCCCGGTGAGCCCGACGATCACCCGCACGGTGCCGTCGGCCGCCAGCGCCCGGAGGAAGGCGGCGCCCGCGGACGTGAGGGACTGGGCCAGGTGCACGATGACCGAGCCGGTTGGCGGTGCCGTCTGGACGGCGGCGGTGGCGGCGCCGAGGAGGTCGTGCTCGTCGTGCCAGGCCGGCCCCAGGAGGTCGCTGATACGCCGGTGGATGCGCACCACCTCGGCCGCTCGGGCCGACGCCTCAGCCACGGCCTCGAGGTGGGGCTCGCTCACTGCCGCCAGCTCCCGGTGGGCGGCCACCAGCGCCTGCTCGGTGGCCGGGTGGTCGGCGACAGGAGCGAACATGCCGGGAGCCTCGGCCAGCACCAGGCGCACCGCCTGGGCGATCACCGGCGCTGACACCGGGCGACGGCCGGCGGCGGCCAGCCTCGGGCCTCCGAGGCGCTCCGCCAGGCGGTGGAGGGTGACGAAGCTGACCGCCGCCACCCCCGGCCCGATCGCCGCCAGCGCCCGGCGGCCGGCCACCGCCGCGTAGTTGCTGGGCACGACCACGGTCACCGGCGCCAGCGGGTCACCGCCCTTCGCCGTCGCCACCGCCGCGACGAGGGCATCGACGGCCGGACGACCGTAGGCGACGGTGGTGACCTCGAACGCCACGAAGCAAGGGTAGGGAAGCGCGCGCCCACCACCACAGGGCCTTCTCCGGTCCGGAGAAGGGCCGGGCCCCGGCGGACTCACGCCGGATGGAACTGGATCGGCCCCTCGATCGTCAGAGCAGGTGATGGATCGAGCCTCGGCACTCCCGGCGCTCCTGGCCGGGCGACGCCGACATCGGCACGTGGCTGTACCGGATCACCTACAACTGCTGCATCGATGAGATCCGCTCGGCCAGCCGGCGGCCGCACCCGGTCGGCGACGCGGTGGAACGACCGGCGGACGGCAGCGAGCCGGGCACCAGGATCGCCGTGCAGGACGCGGTGCGTGCCGCCCTGGGCGCCCTGCCGGTCCAGCAGCGGGCCGCGGTGATCCTCATCGACGGCGAGGGCTTCGACTACAACGGGGCCGCCCAGGTGCTGGGGGTGCCACGCGGCACCGTCGCGTCCCGTGTGGCCGGGCCCGGCGAGCCGTTCGCTCCCACCTGGAGGCCGTGCAGGGGACGTTCCGGTGAGCAGCCGCCGCGACCCCATCGTCGCCGCTGCGCTGGAGCAGGTGCCGACCCCCCCGGCGCGCCCCCGGTTCTGGGACGACCTCGTCCTTCGCCTCCAGGCCGAGGGCCACCGTCCCCGCTGCCGGTGCCGCGCCCCCCCCGAGGCGGGGCCCCGGCCATGTGGCCACCGGCGGGCGGGTCCGAGATCCCGCCCTGCCTCTGGAGCCCGCTGCCGGCCGCGTCGCACCAGGCCAACGGTCCTCGCCGTGCTCGCCGCCGCTGCCGTGGTGGCGGCCGTCCTCGTGGCGGGGATCACCTCGCGTGACGACGTCGTCGACGTCGCCCCCGCCGACGACCCGGCGCTGGCGCCCACCTCCACCCCCACCACGACCACACCGCCGCCGACGGGCCCCTCCGCCAGGGCGCAGGACGCGGCGCGGCGGTGGGTCCAGGGCGTCCGAGCCGGCGACGTCGACGCCGGCTGGGCCATGCTGGGCCCACAGTCCCGCGACTCGATCGGCGGCCGGGCGGCCTTCGAGGACCTGATGGCCTCGGCCCTCCCCGAGGCGTGGGGCCCCTGGGCCTCGGCAGAGGGGCTGGTGCTGAGCGCCGTGCCGTTGGCCCCGCCCGAGGAGGTGTGGCTCGTCACCTTCACCGGCGCCATGGCCCAGGAGTCCGGCCCCCGACGCCAGGCTCTGCCCCTCGCCGTGCGGGTCACCGGTGGGGCCACGGTCGTGGAGCCCTTCGTGCCCGGCCCCGCCCTCGATCTCATAGGGCTGCGGCCTGAGCCCGACGGATCGCCTGACGTGGCGCGGGGTGCGCCGATCGGCGTGCGCGTGGACGCGGACGCGGCGGCGTTCGTGGTGGCCATCGACGGGCGGGCGGTCCCCGGGTCCAGCCTCGAACGGGACGGCGAGGGCACGGTCGTCTCGGTGCGACCGGAGCCGCCGCTGCCACGGGGGGACCACACCATCACCGTCGGCTTCATGACCCCGTCGGGCAGCATCGCCGCCCACGCCGTCGCCTTCCGCGCTGGGTGACCCGGTGCCCACGGCGGGGCCTCAGGTACGGTCGCCCTCGATGCGCAGACGGCTCCGGGCCCTCCGAGCCATCGCCGCCGCTGCGGTCGCCATGGCGGCCTGCGCTCCAGGACCGGCGGGCGACCCCGCGACGCTCGACCCGTCGTCCACCGAGGCAGGGCCGACATCCACGTCCAGCCAGCCCACCCCGGACCCGTCCTCTCCCACCACCCGAGCCCCGACGCCGGGCCCGACCAGCCCGGAGTGGCTGGGGACCCGCCCGCTGCCGCCGCGGCCCGACGGCTTCGGTGAGGTGCAGGACACCCCGCCCGAGCTGCGCGACCGCCGCCTGCCCACCGTCGACCACCTGCCACCGCCGGCGGGAGCGGAGTTCACCGCCTCCGTCGGACCGGTGCCGGCGGCGGTGGTGCAGCGCTCGACCTGGAGCCCGGCCTGCCCGGTCGGGCTCGACGACCTCCGCTACGTGACCGTCGACTTCTGGGGCTTCGACGGTCGGCCCCACACCGGGGAGCTGCTGGTCAACGCCTCGGCAGCCGACGGGCTGGTCCAGGTGTTCCGCCGCCTCCACCAGTCCCGGTTCCCCATCGAGGAGATGCGGGTGGTGCGGGCCGAGGAGCTCGACCTCCCTCCCACCGGCGACGGCAACAACACCACCGCCTTCGTGTGCCGCCCCATCACCGGAGGATCCTCGTGGTCCCAGCACGCCTCAGGCCTCGCCGTCGACGTCAACCCCTTCCACAACCCGTACCTGCGGGGCGACCTGGTGGTGCCCGAGCTGGCGTCCGCCTACGCCGACCGAGACGACCGCCGGCCGGGCATGGTCCGCCCCGGCGACGTGGTGACCGGGTCGTTCGCCACCCTGGGCTGGGGCTGGGGCGGTGCCTGGTCCACCACCAAGGACTACATGCACTTCTCCGCCACCGGCCGCTGAGGCGGGCCGGTCGGGGCCGGGGTTTGGCCCGCCCCCGCGGTGGGGAGCACCATGTGAGACGACAGCCACAGGGTCAGGAGCCATGCCCACGGAGTTCCGCGACCGTGCCGACGCTGGTCGGCAGCTGGCTCGGGCCCTCTCCACCTATGCCGGCCGCAGGGACGTCCGGGTGCTGGGCCTTCCCCGTGGCGGGGTGGCGGTCGCCTTCGAGGTGGCCTCCGCCCTCGCCGCCCCCCTCGACGTGTTCCTGGTCCGCAAGCTCGGGGTCCCCGTCCAGCCGGAGCTGGCCATGGGCGCCATCGCCCCCGGCGGGGTCCAGGTCATCGACCACGAGCTCGTCCGCCACCTCCGGGTGTCCCAGCAGGAGATGGACGAGACCATCGCCGCCGAGAGCGAGGAGCTGCGTCGGCGGGAGGAGGCCTACCGTGGCGACCGGCCGCCACTCGAGCTCGGTGGCATGACGGTGATCCTCGTCGACGACGGCATCGCCACCGGGTCGACCATGCGGGCCGCGGTCGAGTCCACCCGCCTCCTCGGCCCCGCCGCGGTGGTGGCGGCTGTGCCGGTGGCCCCGGCCACGGCATTGCGGGACCTCGGTGCGGTCGCCGACGAGGTGGTCTGCCTGGCCACGCCCCGGCCGTTCCGCGCCATCGGCCTGTGGTACCGGGACTTCACGCAGATGACCGACGACCAGGTCCGCCACCTCCTCGCCTCCACGCCCGCGCAGGCGCCCGACTGACCCCTGGCCGGGCCGTCCGGCACCGGGCAGGCCGACCTCACCCCTGCTCGGCCGAGGCCGCCGCGGTCGCCTCCACCGTCGCCCACTCGGGACCGCCGGGCACGGCCTTGGCGAAGATGTAGCCCACCCGGGCCGTCACCGTGACGGTCACCACCGGCTCCCCCGCCGCCACCTCGACCGAGGTGCGCACGTCGTCGAGCCCCTCCAGCCCCGCCGCCCCGACCGACGCCCGGACCACCTCCTCCGCCCGGGTCGGCGCCAGCCGCACCGACTTGGAGGCGTAGAAGGAACCCACGTCGACGGCCTCGGCAGCGGCGTCGTTGGCGGCGCCCGCAGCGGCGTTGGCCAGCTGGCGCTGGGCCAACAGGACCACCGCGAAGTCCACGGCGATGGCCCCGAGCACGACGAAGACCAGCACCGCGGCGGGGAGCAGCATCAGGACGCTGCCCCGCCGCCCCCCCAGGCGGCCGGCCTCAGCCACCGCAGCCCACCGGCTCGGGCCCTGACGCCAGGGGCAACCCGTCACGGTAGGGATCGACCACCTCGGAGTGGCGGGCGACCGCCGTGATCACGCTGCCGCCGAACCCGCCCACCCACGGCAGCCGGAAGGTGGGGACGTCATAGCTGACCACGAAGGTGGCGGTGGCGCAGCGACGCAGCTCGAGGGGTCCCTCGGCCCGCACCACCCACTCCTCGGGATCCTCCTTGTGGCCCTCGATGGCCGCCGTCGCCGCCGTCTCGGCCTCGGCGAGGGCGTCGCCGACCCCGGGCCCCTCCGACTCCACGAACGCCCGGGCCGCCTCCCGGGCCGCCGCCGAGGCCGCCAGCTTGGCGTCGATGACGCCCCAGGCGTTCACCAGGAGCAGCAGGCCCACCACGAACACCAGGAAGCCGAAGGGCAGGGCCTCGAACCCGCCCACGGCGCCGGCCTGATCGTCGATGCGGCCACGCCCCCGGGCTGTCACCGGGGGCGCTCCAGTCGCACCGAGATGGTGCGGTCGACCCGTTGGAGGGGCAGGCCCAGGTCGGGGAGCAGCGAGGTGGGGTGCTCGGCCACCACCTGCAGCTCGACCACGTCGGGGCGGGCGTCGCCGTCGGTGCTCGGGTACCGCCAGGTGAAGCGGAGGCTGCCCTCGCGCTCGTAGTCGCCCAGCAGCTCCCTGGCCTGCCGCTCGGCCTCGGCCTCGCTGACCCGCTGCAGGTCGCCGCCGGCCCGCAGACGAGCGGCGTCGAACGCCGCCGCGGTGACCACCGAGGTGGCGTAGAGGATGAGCACGACGTGGGTGGCGAACAGGATCAGGGTCAGGAAGACGGTGATCCCGACCAGGGAACCGATCAGGCCGGTACCGGCCTCGGCCTCACTTGATCTTCTCGACGTTGGACCTGATGTCCTCGCTGGCACTGCTGAACACCTCGTTGAAGGCGAACCACATGGCGGCGCCGATGAGCGCGATTATCAGGACGGCGATGGCGGTGGAGATGACACCCTCACCGGCCTCGTCGGCCAGCCCCAGGCGCCGGGGCCCCACCCACACCTGGGCCACCCACCCCCTTAGCACGGTGTCCATGTGCTGCTCCTCTGTCGTCGGATCTGTCGTCGGATCTGTCGTCAAACCCCGAAGCGCCGGAGGGCCTCCATGAAGGGCACCGCCAGGAAGATGACGCCCGGGACCAGGGTCGCCACCGTGACCGGGATCCAGACCTGCTGGCTGCGTCGCTCCGCCTCCTCGACCAGCTCCCGGTGCACGTCGCGGCGGGCGGCCCGAGCCTCCTCGGCCAGCAACCGCCCCAGGTCGCTGGTGTCGCGGTTGAGGGCGAGGACCGGCACCAGCCTGGTGAGGGCGCCCACGTCGGCCACCTCTGCCCACTCCCGCAGCGCCGCCGACTCCGACAGCCCGTGACGGATGCGCCCGCAGACCCGGCGCAGGTCTGCGGCACAGGCGCCCGAGCTCCGCTGGGCCAACCGGTTCAGGGCCGAGGCGAGGGAGTGGCCCGAGCCCACCAGCAGCGCCAGCTGCTCCGCCACCACCGGCAACTCGAGGAAGACCCTCCGCTGCCAGGCTGCCGACGCCACGGCCACCCGCTGCTCCTGGGCGAGGAACGACAGGGCCGGGACCCCGAGGACCAGGAGGAGGCCCACGGCAGCCGGGGGCCGCAACCCCGCCGCCAACGCCCCACCCAGCCCGAGGCCGGCCAGGCTGGTGCCGACCTGGCGCACCCGGAACCCGGTGACGTCGAGGGGTGCGTGGATGCGGAACAGACGGCGCTCCAGGCCCTCGCCCACCCCCACCACGCGAGCCAGCCGCTCCCCGACCGCCGTCGCCACCGGACCGACCGCATCCCGGAACGACGCCACCGACAGCGGGCCCGGCCGGCCGCGGCCGCCCATGCCGCCGGGGCCGTAGGGGCGCAGGCGCTCGGCCAGCGGCCTGCGGGAGAACCAGCGCAGCTCCGAGAGCAACAGGGTCGTCCCCACCCAGGCCATCACGCCTGCCACCACCAAGGCCCGGCTCACCGCGGTCGGCCCCCGGGCTGGGGGGCGGTGTCGAAGACCCGCTGCTGATCGGGAAGGCGCATGATCCGACCCGCCCAGGCCCAGCACAGGCCCACCATCGCCAGGCCCACCAGGACCAGGACCTGGGCCGACGCCGTCTGGTAGGCAGCCCGCCCCTCCCCGATGCTCAGGCCGATCAGGGCCATGCCCAGGGGGACGACCAGCACGAAGCTGCGGGCGAAGGCGGCCCCGGCCTGGCGGGCCCGGGCGTCCTTGCGCCCCTGCAGGTCCATGATGCGGTCCTCGGCCAGCGCCACGAGGCACCGATCGACCTGGGCGCCGCCGATCTCGTGGGCCACCAGCAACGTCTCGCACACCGTGTCGGCGGTGGGGTCGGCCAGACGGCGCCTGAGCACGGCGAGGGTCCGTTCGAAGTCGGTGGAGATCAGCCACTCCCGCCGAGCGGCCTCGAAGGGGGCGCCCATCTCCGCCGGTGCCCGGCGACCGACCTCGAGCACGGCCTGGGGGATGGACCGACCCAGGGTCACGACCTGGATCCGGATCTCCTCGATGAGGCGGGGCCAGGCGTCGCGAGCCTCGGCCCGCCGCCGTTCGCGGCCAGCCCGGGCCGCGGCCACCGGGAAGGTGGCGGCGAAGGTCCCGGCCACGAGCGGCGGCAGCGCCCCGCCGAACAGCACCCACCCCGACAGGGCACCCACGGCGGCGAGCACGCCGACGGCGCCGGCCAGCTCGAGTGGCGCCACGTCTCCGAGGCCGGCCCGGTGGAGCCGGTCCTCCATCCGCCTCCCCCACGACGGGGCGCCCGTGACCGACGGCCCCAGACCGAGCCCGCGCCATCCCAGGGTGACGCTGGTGTACAGCAGGTACACGCCGTAGCCGGCGGCGAGGGCCAGCGCCAGCCCTGTCACCGCGCCACCGCCGCCTCCAGCAGCAGCCGGAGGTCGTGACCGGCCTCGGCGAAGGCCCGCTGGGCCCGCACCGGCACGTTGCCGGTCCAGCGCAGCGGTGCCGTCCCCCGGCTCCGGGAGAACACGTCGGTCACGGTGAAGGCGATGGACTCCGCTCCGGACTGGAGGTCCTCCACCGCCACCACCTCGCCGACCCGCGGCCGTCCGTCCACCCTGGTGCAGTACACGACCAGGTCGACGGCCTCGCTCACCAGGCTGTTGAGCGCCGCCACCGACAGCGACGTGTCCGCCAGCTGGCACACGAACCGCAGCCGCGACAGCGCCTGGCGGGCCGAGCCGGCGTGGATCGTGGTGAAGCCGGTGACCCCTGACGACAGGGTCAGCAGCAGCGGGAGGGCCTCAGCACTCCCCGAACTTCGCGCTGACGACGCAGTGGGCCGCCTGACCTGCGGAAACGAGCCAACGGATCGGCGACGCGCTGTGGACCGCGCAGGCCGTGATCACCCGCGCCGAGTCTTGCTGTCGTTTCACGTACTCCAGGCGTGGAACCAACTGCGGAGTGTCATCGACACAAGGAGGGGACGCCACCCGAGTCTCCTGCGCGACACGCCGTCATGAAAACTGGTAGTCGCGCGACAGACGTTTGTCTGATGCGGTCTGGTGATGTTATCGCAGGTCACGTTGGTGTGGTCGTCTGTCCTGTCCGGTCGATACTGGCCATCTTCGGCCCAGTAGATGGCCAATCGGATGGCCAAGACACCCAGGCGCAGGGGACTCAGCCACGTCGCACGCGGCGACTCGGAACAGAACGTCGGCCGTCCATTGGGGATGTGTGGTCGCCGCGTTCGATGGCCCCACCCGACCAGCCCGACGGCGCGTGTCGATCGTTCCGCCGCTGTTCCAACTCGTCGCCGGTCAGGCTTCGAGCGTCTTTCTTGATGCCTGGAGTGTCTTTCGCATCCCGCGCTCGAGCACCTCGGTGTGTCCGGAGACGCGATCAAACAGGTCGATCGGCCGCCTATGTCGGTCGACCCGGTAGCTCTGCTCGATCCGCGTTCC
>JBOGHU010000075.1:0-20734 GCA_050742255.1 Acidimicrobiales bacterium | reverse complement strand
CCGGGTGAGGCGAGATCATGCTGCCGGTTCCTCGGGCAGGTCGATGTCGGTTCGCGTTTGAGTCCAGCCGCGCCAGCCCGATGGCGTGGAACTGTGGGTTCAGATCGAATCCCGATGTAGGAACGCCCCAGCTGGCACCGGCCCGCGCCGACCGAGCGCGGCCAGCGTGTTCATGCACCGACCTATCCGGACGCGACGATTGAGCCACCATCGACACCGTCCGCTCATATGTCGACCCTGGGACGAGAGGAACCCCGAGATGACCCTCGCCACCGACCACTACGATCGGTTACTCGCCGAGCACTACACCTGGATGCTCGGCGGTGATCTCCCGGCGCTCGCCGCCGAGCAGGCCGAGCTCTTGACCAGCCTCGGCATCGAACCCGGAGCCACCGATGCCACCGCGGTCGACCTCGGATGTGGACCCGGTAACCAGGCGCTGGCCCTGGCCGCCCTCGGCTTCACCCGCGTGCTCGCCGTCGACACCAGCCAGGCACTGCTAGACGAGCTCACCGACCACGCAGGCGGCAAGCCAGCAATCCAGCCGATACATCCCGACATCCGCGCCGTACTCCCCCAGATCACCCAGCCCGACACCGTGACCGCCGTCGTCTGCATGGGCGACACGTTGACCCACCTGCCCCGCAAGACCGACGTGACCACCCTGCTGCAGGACATCGCCCATGCCCTGTCCGAGGGCGGCAGGCTCGTCATCACCTACCGAGATCTCACGCAGCGCTTGCACGGCACCGACCGGTTCATCCCGGTCCGCAGCACCAGCGACCAGATACTCACCTGCTTCCTGGAATACCCAGACCGCGACACGGTCATCGTGCACGACCTGCTGCATACCCGTTCCGGCGACACTTGGACCCAGCAGGTCAGCAGCTATCCCAAACTCCGCATCGGCGCGGACTGGCTGGCTGCCCGATGCGAATCCTCCGGACTGACCGTGCTGCACAACGGCACCGACTCGCGCGGCATGCGGTTATTGACCGCCACCAAACCGGGAGCCATCGAGTGAACCGGACCTGAGACAGTGAGGCCGTGACGAGACCTGTATGTGCTCGTGCCGGGGGCGGCTCTTGTCGTGGGGCCGATCATGGTCGCCGGCAGGTGGCGGGAGGTCACCCCACGGTCACCTTGCAGGCGGGCCGCCTGGCCGTGCCCCACCGGGATGTCCATCGCCGGGTCCCACGTCCCAGTGGGCCAGCTCGCCAGCCGATGCGCTCAGCGATCACCGTGGCCGCCATGTCCGGCATCACCGCCAGCGACCGGCGATCGTCGACCCGCAGGCCGACCGCACCGTGTCGCGGGTCACCACGGGCAGGTCAGGGTTCGACCGTCGATGGTGGGCCAGTATCTACCCGTTGGCGACAGACGTCGCCGGTAGGAGGAGCGGCCGTGGGTGAACGACTGGTCGTCGTCGGAGGGGATGCAGCGGGGATGAGCGCCGCGTCGCAGGCGCGGCGCCGGCGAGGTCCCGAAGATCTCGAGATCGTGGCCTTCGAGCGCGGCAACTTCACCTCGTATTCGGCCTGTGGGATCCCGTACTTCGTGGGCGGGGTCGTCGAAGACGGCGACCGGCTCATCGCCCGCAGCCCCCAGACCTTTCGCGACGCGTACCACATTGACGTCCGACTGCGACACGAGGTGACCGAGATCGAACTCGCTCGGCGGAGCGTTCGGGCTCGTGATCTCGAGAGCGGCGGCGAGCACGCCGCGCCGTTCGACCAGCTGGTCCTGGCGACTGGGGCGGTCCCCGTTCGCCCCGCGCTGCCTGGCTGCGACGCGCGCGGCATCTTCGGCGTGCAGGTGCTCGACGATGGCTTTGCCATCCGTCGCACGCTCGAGGAGGACCGGCCCGACCGCGCGGTCGTGGTCGGCGGCGGTTACATCGGCCTGGAGATGGCCGAGGCGTTCAAGATGCAGAGGCTCGACGTCACCGTGATCGACCACGGCCCACAGCCCATGCCCACCCTCGACCCTGACATGGGCGTGCTCGTCGCTGATGCCATGCGGCACATGGGGATCGAGGTCCGCTCGGGAGAGGCGGTGACCGGGTTCGACGCCGACGATGGCCGCGTCGCCGCGGTCGTCACCGACAGCGGCACTGTGCCCGCTGACATCGTGGTCCTCGGTCTCGGCGTCTCGCCGAACACCGCGCTCGCTCGGGAAGCAGGCATCGCGATCGGACCGAGCGGCGCCATCCGAGTCGATCAGCAGATGCGGACCTCCGCCGACGGCGTGTGGGCGGCCGGGGACTGCGCCGAGAAGTTCGACCGCGTCGCTCGGCGCCCGGTCGCCATCGCCCTTGGAACCCACGCCAACAAGGAGGGCCGGGTCGCGGGGATCAACATCGGAGGCGGCTACGCCACGTTCCCCGGAGTCGTCGGCACCGCCGTGTCGAAGATCTGCGAGCTGGAGGTGGCACGGACCGGGCTCAAGGAGTCGGAGGCCGCCGCGGCGGGGTTCGAGGCGTTGAGCGTCGTGGTGGACTCGACGACCCGAGCCGGCTACTACCCAGGAGCCAACCCGATCAAGACCAAGCTGGTGGTCGAGAAGCGCAGCGGCCGCCTCCTCGGAGCGCAGATCATCGGTCGCGAGGGCGCAGCCAAGCGCATCGACGTCCTCGCCGCCGTGCTGTGGAGCGAGCTTCCGGTCGACGAGATCTTGAACCTCGACCTGTCGTACGCACCCCCGTACTCACCGGTCTGGGACCCAGTGCTGATCGCCGCCCGGAAGGCGTGGGAGCGCGTCGAGGACACGGTGCCCGAATGCAAGTGAACTGCTACTACGACTACACCTGCCCCTACTCCTACCGGGCGTTCCAATGGCTGACCCGCCTCGAGGAGGTTGTGCCCGACCTTGCGGTCGAGTGGCGCACCTTCGCGCTCAAGGAGGCCAACCGCGACCCCCACACACCCTCCCCCTTCGACGACCCGGAGATCTCCAGCGTCTCGGTCCTCGCGTTGGCCCTCGCCCACGCCGCCCGCCGTGCCGACTTCGCTCGCTATCACGCCCGCGTCTTCGAGGCGATGCAGGTACGGCGGCTGGGCGAACTGGACGTGCTGGCGGTCGCAGCCGACGCCGGCGTCGACCTCGACTCCTTCGAGGAGGAGCGGCCTCGATGGCTTCGCCAAGTGGCGGAGGCACACGACCGAGCGACCTCGCGGTGGCGCGTCTTCGGTACCCCGACGCTGATCCTCGACGGCGACGCCGCCGTCTTTCTGAAGCTCGCCGAGGTACCGGCGCGGAACGACGACGAAGAGGTCTGGAGCGCCTTGTGCGTCCTCGCCCGATGCCACCCAGAGCTCATGGAGATCAAGCGGCCATGATGCACCGACTCCCCCGGAGGGTGTAGCTCCGACCGGGATCGGGGTTCGAGATCGAGGACTAGGTCGGCGACACGCACGCCGCCGCCCTCGGGAGCGGGTCGCTGGCGATCGGGGCGTCACCGGCCTCTTCGGGCGCGGTGGCGCCGGAGGGTGATGGCGCCGGCCGTCACCGACGCGCCAGCGGCCACCGCCGGTAGGGCGCGCCGCGAGACCCGGTGCCCGAGGTCGATCTGCGTCTGGCAGCTGAACCCGTCGGCGACGACGAGGACGTCCGGGCTGGTGCCACCGATCGCGGGGAGCAGCACCTGCTCGCCACGCTTGACCGAGATGTCGTAGCGGTCGCCCTTCTTGAGGCCACGCGACCCGGCCAAGGCCAAGGGCGCCCAAAGCCCGGCCGAGCGGCTCCGACCGCCGTCAGGCCCGAACACCCCTCTCCTGGAGCAGCCCGACGACGAGGTCGCGCATGGAGAACACCCCGACCAGGGCCCCTTCCTCGTCGACGACGACGAGATGGCGGAACCCCTTCTCCCTCATGATCCGAGCCGCCTCGAGGACGTCGAGCGACGGGGTGACCGTCCTCAGGCTCCTCATCACGCAGTCGCCCACGGTCACGGCCCTCGGGTCCACGCCTCGGGCGATCACCCGGAGAGCGTCGCGATCGGTGATGATGCCCGAGGGCTTCCCGTCCGTGACCACCACTGCCGACCCGACGCCCCGCTCCATCATCCAGACGGCCGCGTCGTGGAAGCCGTCCCCTTCCTCGACCGTCAGCACTGCCCGGGTGATGAGCGTTCCGATCTCCATCGCTTCCCCTCCGTGCTCGCAGAGACGCGTCCCGGGTGCAGACACGTCGGCCTGGAGCGGCACTTTAGCCCATGCAGTGGAAAGGACTTGTGAAAGTGAACACAATCACAGTATCCTAGGGATCATGGCCCTGGTGCACCGTGTGCTGTACCCGAGGCCGATCATCTCACTGGAGGACTACCTGGCGCGAGGTGGGGGCAAGGGGATCCAGGCGGTCGGCCGGATGGAGCCGGGGGCCATCATCGACAGGGTGGCGGCATCGGGCCTGCGGGGCCGGGGCGGAGCGGGCTTCCCCACCGGCCGCAAGTGGCAGACGGTGGCCGAGAACCGGTCGCCGGTGGCGCCGACGACGGTCGTCGTCAACGCTGCCGAGGGAGAGCCGGGCACCTTCAAGGACCGCACCATCCTGCGGCGGAACCCCTATCTGGTGGTGGAGGGCGCCGTCATCGCGGCCCGGGCCGTTGGGGCCGACCTCGTCATCTTCGCCATGAAGCGGTCCTTCGAGGGCGAGATAGAGCGGGTGCGCGCCGCCATCGAGGAGGTGGAGGGCGCCGGCTGGAGCGAAGGGGTGGGACTGGTCGTCTTCGAGGGGCCCGACGAGTACCTCTACGGCGAGGAGAGCGCACTGCTCGAGACCATCGACGGCCGGTGGCCCTTTCCGCGGGTCGTGCCGACGTTCCGTCGGGGCCTCAGCACCGCCTCGCCCGTCGACGCCCCCGTCGCACCTGCGCTGGTGAACAACACCGAGACCCTGGCCAACGTCCCCCGCATCATCGCCCGGGGGCCCGCCTGGTTCCGGACCGTGGGCACCGACGAGTCGCCCGGGACCATGGTGTGCACGGTGACGGGGCGCACCCGGCACCACGGGGTGGGCGAGGTGCGGATGGGTACGCCCCTTCGGGAGGTGATCCAGGCCGTGGGGGGCGGGCCCCAGCGCGGCCGGCGCATCAAGGCCGTCCTGTCGGGGGTGGCCAGCGGAGTGATCCCCGCCTCGCGGCTCGACGCCCCGGTCAGCTACGAGGGCCTGGCGGCGATCGGCAGCGGGCTGGGATCGGCGGCGTTCGTCGTCCTCGATGACACCGTCGACATGACCGCGGTGGCCGCTGGCGTGGCCCGGTTCCTGGCCGTGGAGTCGTGCGGGCAGTGCTCACCCTGCAAGCTCGACGGCATCACCCTGTCGCAGCGGCTGGCCAAGGTGAGCGGCTCGGAGGCCCGGGGCCACGACTACGACGTAATCCGCCACCGCCTGGGCACTGTCGCCGACCGCTCCCGCTGCTTCCTGGCCACCCAGCAGCAGGTCGTCGTGAGCAGCATCCTCGACCACTTCCACGACGATCTGGCGGCCCACCTCTCGGGCGCGGTGGGGCCGCTGGAGCCCGAGCTCATCTCCGAGCTGCTCGACATCAGAGGAGGGTACGCCGTCCTCGACGAGCGTCACCGCCAGAAGCAGCCGGACTGGTCCTACGGCACGCGTGACTCCGGCACGGTGCCCGTCGAGCTCTACGCCGGCAAGTCGCCCCCCTGGGGGGCGTGAGGGCCGGCCGCCGAGCGGCAGGCGTGCCCGGCGCGGCTGCTCGTCAGCCGCGCAGGTGGGTCGGACGGCCCTCCCGCTCGCTGATCGCCTCCGCCGCCGCGTCCACCAGCTTGTGGGCGAGGTCCGACAGCGCTCGGGCCGAGGCCAGCTCCTCGCCGATCACGGGCACGTTCGGATCGGCCGGATGGCGCCGGGCCCGACCCGACCCTGTGTAGGTGGTGTCGCCGAGGGTGAGGGTCACCCGTGCGTCGGTGTGGTCGGCATCCTCCTTCAGGCTGATCTCGACCTGGATGACACTCGCCTCGCTCATGTCCGGACCCCCGTCGTGCCGCCCTGTCGCCTCACGCTAGACCTCCCACGTCCCCCCCGAGCGCAGCAGGGCCGTGAGATCGCCCGGTCCCCGTCGCTCCTGGGCCTCCACCAGCTGGCGCTGCATCTCGTCCCCGTAGACCGGTCGCTCCACGGCACGGAACACCCCGATCGGCGTCGGCTCGTGCGGATCCGTCGCCAGCCGGGAGAGGAGGAAGGCCAGGCCGGGCCCGTCGCGCTGCTCGTCGTGGACGAGGATGGCCTCCTCCCCCACGTCGGCGACGTCGACGATCCGGGCCCGTCCCTGGCCGTCGAGCACGACGCCCCGCTCCTTGGCCGGCCCGAAGCGGAGGGGCTGGCCGTGCTCCAGGGGGATGAGCATGTGGGACCGAGCCTCCCTGGCTGTGATCTGCTCGAAGGCACCGTCGTTGAACACGTTGCAGTTCTGGTAGATCTCGACGAACGCGCCGCCGCGGTGCCGGTGGGCCCGCCGGAACACCTCCATCATGTGCTTGCGGTCCATGTCGTGGGTCCGGGCGACGAACGTGGCCTCGGCGCCCAGCGCCACGCTGATCGGATTGAAGGGGTGGTCGAGCGACCCGAGCGGCGTGGACTTGGTGACCTTGCCTACCTCGCTGGTCGGCGAGTACTGGCCCTTGGTGAGGCCGTAGATCTGGTTGTTGAACAGCAGGATCGTGAGGTTCACGTTGCGGCGCAGGGCATGGATGAGGTGGTTGCCACCGATCGACAGCCCGTCGCCGTCCCCCGTGACGACCCACACGTCGAGCTCGGGCCGGCTGATGGCCAGCCCGGTGGCGATGGCCGGGGCCCGGCCGTGGATGCCGTGGATCCCGTAGGTGTTCATGTAGTAGGGGAGCCGGGCCGCGCAGCCGATCCCAGAGACGAACACCGTGCGCTCCCGGCTGACTCCCAGCTCTGGCATCACCATCTGCAGCGCGGTCAGCACGGAGTAGTCCCCACAGCCGGGGCACCAGCGCACCTCCTGGTCGCTGGCCCAGTCCCTCTTGGTGGTCGCGGTCGCCAGCTCGGTCATCGGATCAGCTCCAGGATGGCTCGCTCCACCTCGGAGGCCCGGAACGGCTGGGCCTGCACCTTGCCCAGGGCCCGGGCGTCGACGAGGAACTCGGCTCGGACCAGCCGGCTGAGCTGGCCCAGGTTCAGCTCGGGGACCAGCACCGTCCGGTAGCGGGCCAGGACCTCCCCCAGGTTGGGGGGGAAGGGGTTGAGGTGGACCAGTTGGGCGTGGGCCACCTTCCGGCCCCGGGCCCGGACCCGGCGGGTGGCGGCGCCGATGGCTCCGTAGGTCGAGCCCCACCCGAGGACGAGCAGCTCGGCGCCGTCCTCGTGGTCGACGGCGACCGGGGGGATGTCGGTGGCGATGCCCGCGACCTTGGCAGCTCGCAGCCGGCACATCCTCTCGTGGTTGGACGGGTCATAGGAGACGCTGCCGGTGCCGTCCTCCTTCTCCAGCCCCCCGATGCGGTGCTGCAGCCCCGGGGTGCCGGGGACGGCCCACGGCCGGGCCAGCGTCGCCGGGTCCCGCAGGTAGGGCCAGAACTGCCCACCGTGGTTCGGCTCGGTGGCGAACGGCACCGAGATGGGGGGCAGGTCGGCCACGTCGGGCAGCCGCCAGGGCTCGGAGCTGTTGGCCAGGTAGGTCTCGGAGAGCAGCAGCACCGGGGTCCGGTACTTGAGGGCGATGCGCGCCGCTTCGATGAAGGCGTAGAAGCAGTGCACCGGGGTCATGGCCGCCACGATGGGGATCGGGGCCTCGCCGTGGCGCCCGTACATGGCCGACAGGAGGTCGGTCTGCTCGGTCTTGGTGGGCAGGCCCGTCGAGGGCCCTCCCCGTTGGATGTCGATGACCACCATGGGGAGCTCCAGGCTCACGGCCAGGCCGAGGGTCTCGGACTTCAGGTCGAGGCCGGGGCCGCTGGTGGTGGTGACCCCCAGGTGCCCGCCGAAGGCGGCGCCCAGGACGGCACCGGCGGCGGCGATCTCGTCCTCGGCCTGCATGGTGCGCACGCCGAAGCTCTTGTGCTTGGAGAGCTCGTGGAGGATGTCGGTCGCCGGCGTGATCGGGTAGGAGGCCAGGAACACGGGGAGCTGGGCCAGCTGGCCGGCGGCGATCACGCCCCAGGCCAGGGCCGTGTTGCCGGTGATGTTGGTGTACGTGCCGGGGGCCAGGGCGGCCGGCTTGACCTCGTAGGCGGACTCGAAGAGCTCGGCCGTCTCACCGAAGTTGTAGCCGGCCTTGAACGCCAGCGTGTTGGCCTCGGCCACGGCGGGTTTGGTGGCGAAGCGCTCCTGGATCCAGCCCAGCGTGGGCTCGGTGGGGCGGGTGTACATCCACGAGACCAGCCCCAGGGCGAAGAAGTTCTTGGCTCGCTCCGCCTCCCTGGCCCTGGCCCCCGTCTCCTTGGTGGCCTCCAGGGTGAGGCTCGTCATCGGCACCTCGTAGACGGTGCACCCCCTGAGGGTGGCGTCGTGCAGCGGGCTGCGCTCGTACCCGGCCTTGGCCAGGTTGCGCTCCCCGAAGGCGTCGACGTTCACGATCACGGTCCCCCCGGGCGCCAGGTCGTCGAGGTTGGCCCGGAGTGCCGCCGGGTTCATGGCCACGAGCACCCCAGGGGCGTCGCCGGGGGTGAGGATGTCGTGATCGGAGATCTGGATCTGGAACGCCGATACCCCGGCCAGGCTGCCGGCGGGGGCTCGGATCTCTGCCGGGAAGTCCGGCAGCGTGGCCAGGTCGTTGCCGAACAGGGCGCTCGCCCCCGTGAAACGGTTCCCGGTGAGCTGCATCCCGTCCCCCGAGTCGCCGGCGAAGCGGATGACGGCCCGATCGAGCTCCCGCAGCGGGTGCTCGTGCGTCGAGGTGTCGGTCACTCGGGTACCCCTCCTGGTGGGAGTCTGCACCCTCAGGGTACCGTCGGGACCGCCCGGCCGATCCTCTATCCTCGGGCGACAGCCTGGTTGCCGGCCGGGAGGCCATCACCGTGGGGGACATCTCCGATCGCCTCGTGGACGCCCTGGCCACGCTCGAGGAGGTGGCCGACGCGCTCACCGCCGAGGAGGCCGCCGCCGAGCTCGACGAGGCGACCCTGCAGGTGTTCTGGCGGGACTGGCCCCAGCTCAGCTCGTGGGCGGGGTCGCTGTGGCGACAGCTCAACGACGACCTGGCCCTACCGGCGACGCCTGCTTCGGACCCCGCCGTGGACGAGGTGGGGGGCGAGGGGTAGCGGCGGGGGGGGCGAGCGTGGCGGCACTGTCGGGGATCATGACCGAGGAGGTCTTCACCGTCGCCACGGGGACGGCGGTGACGCAGGTGGCCGAGGCCATGGTGAGGGGTCGGTTCGGCTCGGCCCTGGTGATGTCCGGTCCCATGCTGATCGGGATCCTCACCGAGCGCGACGTGCTGAGGGCGGCCTCCTCGGGCGCCGACCTGAGCTCCTCGCCCGCGTCCAAGTGGATGACCCCTGACCCGGTGACCGCCCCGCCCGACCTGGACTCCGAGGAGGCCGCCGAGACCATGCTGACCCACGGCTTCCGCCACCTCCCGGTGGTCGACGGCGGCAGGGTCGTGGGCATCGTCAGCCTCCGGGACCTCCTCAGCGCCCACGTTCGCCGCCGGCGCTGAGCAGGCCGCACCACCGGGCCCCACCAGCTCGCCCGGGGGCGTGGTAGGGTGCGCCCTGGCGTGCCGGGAAGCCTGGTCGGCGACGACACAGCGACGCGCAGCCAGGAGTCTCCCGTGACCACCGCTTCCGTGGACACGCCCCATCCCGCTTGGGACGCCCTCGGGTACCGCCCCGTGCTCCTGGCGCCCGAGGCCGAACCCACGGCGGCGCTGGGCACGTCGCCCCGCTTGGCCGTGGCCCTCCTCGTGGCCTGGGTCACGAGCGGCCTGGTCACCGCCTACGTGATGAGACGACGGGGCCACGACTTCCGTCCCGTCGCCGCCCTGGGCTTCGTGTTCGGACCACTGTTCATCCCCCTGGCCCTCGACGCCGTCCGCCACCGGGAGCCCCGCGCTCCCTCCCACCTGCTCTCCGACGGCCGGTGGGCAGGAGGGCCGGTGGACGTGCTGATCGGGCTGGTCGGGCCGGCCGAGACCGTCGCCGACGTCGTGCCCGTGCTCGACCTGCTCGGCCCCCGCGTCGGCCGCGTCACGGTCGCCGTCGCCATCGACTACGAGTCGGCCGAGAGCGACGACTGGTCGGACGCCAAAGGCCCGGCGGCGCTGGAGCTCAAGCTGGCGGCGGTGCTGCTCAGCGGGCGGCACGAGCCGGCGACCGTCCTGGTCGCCGGCAGTCCCGAGAGGGCGTTCGTCCGCTACGCGGCCGAGGCGAGACACGACCTCGTCATGCTGGTCGGCGTCCAGCGCCGAGCGCCGGCGGCAGGCACCCTCCCCGGCGCCGTCGCCATCGTGGTGCCGGCGCGCTCCTGGGCCCAGGGCTCCTGAGCGGGCGACACGGCTGACGATGGTCGCCCTGCTCACCCTCCACGCTGTGGTCGGCCTCCTGGCGCCGTGGGCGGGCCGCCGGCTCGGGCCTCGGGTGTTCCTGGTCTGTGCCGCTGCGCCACTCGTCACGGTCGTGTGGCTGGCTGCGGTCGCCGGGACCGTGATCGACGGTCGCACCATCTCCCAACACGTCGGATGGGTGGAGGGCCTGGGCCTCACCGTCGATCTCCGCCTCGACGCGTTCGGGCTGCTGATGGCCGCCCTCATCGCCGGCGTGGGCGCCCTGATCCTCGTGTACAGCCGCTGGTACTTCAGCCACCGACGGGGCCTGGGCCGCTTCGCCGGCACGCTGGTCGCCTTCGCCGGCTCCATGCTGGGCGTGGTCCTGGCCGACAACCTGCTGCTCCTCTACGTGTTCTGGGAGCTGACGTCGGTCACGTCCTACCTGCTCATCGGCTTCGAGGACCAGAAGGGGTCGGCTCGGGCAGCGGCGCTGCAGGCCATCCTGGTCACCGGCGCCGGAGGCCTGGCGATGCTCGGAGGCTTCGTGCTCCTGGGCCAGGCGGCCGGCACGTACTCGCTGTCGGAGATCGCCGCCGACCCGCCCACCGGTCGGTCGGTCGGTGTCGGGCTGGCGCTGGTGCTGGCCGGCGCCTTCACCAAGTCGGCCCAGGTGCCGTTCCACTCGTGGCTGCCCGGGGCGATGGCCGCGCCCACGCCGGTGAGCGCGTACCTCCACTCGGCGACGATGGTGAAGGCAGGCGTCTACCTCATCGCACGCCTCGCCCCCGCGTTCGCGGCGGGGCACGGGTTCTGGCGGCCCCTCGTCCTCACCGTCGGCTCCGCCTCGATGCTGGTCGGCGGCTACCGGGCGCTCCGCCAGCACGACCTGAAGCTCCTCCTCGCCCACGGGACCGTCAGCCAGCTCGGCTTCATGGTCGTCCTCGTCGGCGCCGGCCACCCCGAGCTCACCTTCGCCGGTGGCGCGGTCATCCTCGCCCACGGGCTGTTCAAGGCCACGTTGTTCATGGTCGTAGGTGTCGTCGACCACCAGGCCCACACCCGAGACCTGCGGGTGCTGAGCGGGCTGGCCCGCCGCATGCCCGCGACCTTCGTCGTCGCCGCCGTGGCGGTCGCCTCGATGGCCGGCATCCCGCCCCTCGCCGGGTTCGTCGCCAAGGAGGCGGCCTTCGAGGCCCTTCTCCACGACGCTGGCGGTCCGCTCATGGCGGCCGTCGCCGCCGGGTCGGTGCTCACGTTCGCCTACGGGGCGAGGTTCCTGTGGGGTGGGTTCGCGACCAAGGCACCGTCCGGCATGCGGGAGGCGATCGGGCCCTCGGTTCCCCGGCCGGCCTGGCTCCTCGTGGCGCCCGTCGCCGTCCCCGCCGCGCTCACCCTCGCCCTCGGCGTGGCGCCGGGCATGGGGGGAGCGCTGGCACGCGGTTCCGCCCGTGCGCTCGACCGCACGGCGGGAACCCCGGAGCTGCACGTCTGGCCCGGCTTCACCGCCGCGCTGACCCTGTCGGCGGCCACCGCCGTCGCCGGCGTGATCCTGTTCCTCCTGCGCCGTGAGGTCGAGCGGCTCCAGGCCAGCCTCGAAGGGGGGACAGGGGCCCAGTCGGTCTACGAGTCGTCCGTCGCCGGCCTGAACCACCTGGCGGACCGGGTGACGGGCATCGTCCAGAGCGGCTCCCTGCCCATCTACGTCGGCGTGATCCTCCTCACCGTCCTCGCCCTCCCCGGCTGGGCCCTGCTGACCGGCACCAGCCTGCCGACGGGCCTACGGCTGGCGGAGTCGCCCCTGCAGATCGTGGTGGCGGCCGTCTTCCTGGCGGCCGCCGTCGGCACCGCCCTGGCCCGCCGACGGTTCGCGGCCGTCCTGCTGCTGGGCGCGGTCGGGTTCGGCGTCGCCGTGCTCTTCGTGATCCAGGGCGCTCCCGACCTGGCGTTGACCCAGGTGCTCGTAGAGACGCTGGCCCTCGTCGTCTTCGTCCTCGTGCTGCGCCACCTGCCCGAGCGCTTCGAGCCCGTCGTCTGGCGGCTGGGGCACGGCCTGCGCCTTCTCGTGGCCAGCGGCGTCGGCGTGTTCGTGGCCAGCTTCTCCCTGATCTCCGCGGGAGCCCGTCGGGCGCAGCCCGTGTCGGACGCCTACGCCACGCGCGCCCTCCCCGAGGGCGGGGGCCGCAACGTGGTCAACGTGATCCTCACGGACTTCCGCGCCCTCGACACCCTCGGCGAGATCACGGTGCTGATCGTCGCCGCACTGGGGATCGCGAGCCTCGTGCTGGCCGGGCGCCGCTCCGGAGGGGAGGCGGGAGCGGATGAGGGCTGACCGTTCGCTGATCCTCTCGACGTCGGTCGGGGTGCTCTTCCACGCCGCCGTGCTGCTCTCCGTCTTCCTGCTGCTGGCCGGCCACAACGCGCCGGGCGGCGGGTTCGTGGGGGGTCTCGTGGCCGGCGCCGCGGCGGTGCTCCGCTACGTCGACGCAGGCCCTGACGCCGTCGGGCGGGCGGTGCGGGTGGCCCCCCGGGCCTTCCTGGGAACCGGTCTCGCGCTCGCCATCCTCACCGGCGCGGTGCCCTGGTCGACCGGCTCGCAGTTCCTCGAGTCGGCGAAGCTGACCGCCGACGTACCCCTGCTCGGGACGCTGGAGGCGACGTCTGCGCTCCTGTTCGACGTCGGCGTCTACCTGGTCGTGGTCGGGCTGGTGCTGGCCGTCCTCGAGCTCCTGGGCGGGGAGCCGGAGCGATGATCGTCACGCTCGCCGTCGCCGTCGGGGTGCTCTACGCCGTCGGCACCTACCTGGTGCTCCAGCGTGCGCTCACCCAGATCGTCCTCGGGATCGCCATGCTCGGTCACGGCGCCAACCTGCTCCTCCTCCTCGCCGGCGGTCGGGCAGGGCGGGCCCCGATCGTCGACGGCACCGACCACGGCGCCTTCGCCGACCCGCTGCCGCAGGCCCTGGCGCTCACGGCCATCGTGATCACGTTCGGGTTGACCGCGTTCCTCCTGGCCCTCGCCTACCGCAGCTGGCTGCTCCGCCGCGACGACGAGGTGGAGGACGACGTCGAGGACCGTCGCATCGCCCGCCTGGGCCGACGGAGCTCTCGGTGAACGTGCTCGTCCTGGTGCCGGTGGTGCTCCCACTGCTCGGCACCGCCACGTCGCTGGCGCTTCACCGCCGGCCCCGTCCCCAACGGGTCCTCGGGGTGGCGGTCATGGTCGCGACGGTCGCTGCCTCCGTGGCGCTGCTGGTCGAGGTGAACCGACGCGGGCCCGTGTCGATCGACGTGGGGGGCTGGCCGGCACCCGTCGGCATCACGCTCGTCGCCGACCACTTGGCGGCGATCATGCTGGCCATCTCGACCCCGATGCTCCTGGCCGTGCTCGTGTACGCGGTCGGCAGCCCCCGCACCGCCGACCACGCCCTGTTCTTCCATCCCGTGTACATGGTGCTGGCCGCTGGCGTCTCGGCATCGTTCCTCACCGGCGACCTGTTCAACCTCTTCGTCGCGTTCGAGGTGATGCTGAGCGCGAGCTACGTGCTGATCACGCTCGGCGGCACGGCCGACCAGGTCCGCTCAGGCATGACCTACGTGGTCATCAGCCTGCTGGCGTCGATCCTGTTCGTGACCTCGGTGGCGCTCGTGTACGCCGCCACCGGGACCGTCAACCTCGCCGACCTGGCCGGACGCCTGGCCGAGCTGCCCGACGGCGTGCGCGATGCGCTGGGCCTGCTCCTGTTGGTCGTCTTCGGGGTCAAGGCCGCGATCTTCCCCCTGTTCTTCTGGCTGCCGGACTCGTACCCCACGGCGCCCACACCGGTCACGGCCATCTTCGCGGGCCTGCTCACCAAGGTGGGGGTGTACGCCATCATCCGCACCCAGACGCTGCTGTTCCCGAGCGACGGGCCCTCGACCCTGCTGCTGGTCATCGCCGGAGCGACGATGCTCGTCGGCGTTCTCGGCGCCATCGCCCAGGACGACGTCAAGCGCATCCTCAGCTTCCACATCGTCAGCCAGATCGGCTACATGATCCTCGGCCTCGGCTTGTTCTCCGTAGCCGGGATCGCAGGGGCCATCTTCTATCTCGTCCACCACATCGCGGTCAAGACCAACCTCTTCCTCGTCGGTGGCCTGGTCGAGGACGCCACCGGTACCGGGGCGCTGCGCCGACTCGGGGGCCTGCTCCATCGCGCCCCGGTCGTCGCCGCGCTGTTCCTGCTCCCCGCCCTGAGCCTGGCCGGGCTGCCGCCGCTCTCCGGCTTCGTGGCCAAGCTCGCGCTCGTGCAGGCGGGCCTCGAGCTCGACCGCTACGTCGTGGTCGGCGTCAGCCTGCTCGTCAGCCTGCTCACCCTGTTCTCCATGACCAAGATCTGGGCCGGGGTCTTCTGGGGCGCGCCCGAGCACGAGGCTCCGCTGGGAGCCGGGGCCCACGGCCGGATCGTCTCCCCCCGGCTCATGGTGGCCCCCACGGCCGCCCTCGTGGTGCTGAGCCTCGCCATCGCCGCCGGGGCCGGGCCCGTGTACGACCTCAGCCGACGAGCGGCAGAGGAGCTGGCCGACCCGGGCCGCTACGTCGAGGCGGTGCTCGGCCGGTGACGCGGAGGCTGGCGTTCGCTCTGTGGCTGGCCGCGCTGTGGGTCGTCCTGTGGGAGGAGCCGACACCGGCGAACGTCCTCTCGGGGCTCCTCGTCGCCGGCGCCCTCGTGATCGCGTTCCCGCCTACGACCACTCGGGCCGGAGGTCGCGTCCGCCCCCTCGCCGCGGCCCGCTTCGTCGGCTACTTCGCCTGGAAGCTGGCGGAGGCCAGCGCCATCGTCGCCTGGGAGGTGGTGACCCCACCCAACCGCATCAACGAGGGGATCGTCGCCATCCCCGTCCGCGGGGTGTCCGATGCGCTGACGACGGTGGTAGCCAACGCCATCTCGCTCACGCCCGGCACGCTCACCCTCGAGGTCGACCTCGAGCCGACCGTGCTGTACGTGCACGTGCTCCACCTGCGCGACGTCGAGGCGGTGCGCAAGGAGGCGCGGCACCTCGAGGCGCTCGCCATCCGGGCCTTCGGTACCGACGAGGCGGTGCGGCGCCTGGGTGGCGAGGGACGGGGGAGCCCCGGTCCCGCCGCACAGGCGGAGGACCGACCATGATCCTGGTCACCGACGCCGCGTTCGGCGGCCTGGCCGTGGCCGGTGCCCTCTCCCTCATCCGGCTCCTGAGGGGGCCGTCCCTGGCCGACCGCATCGTGGCGCTCGACTCGTTGCTCGTCGTGATCGTCTGCGGCCTCGCCGTCGACGCCGCCCGGACCCGGGAGGGGACCTATCTCGACGTGCTCGTCGTCACCGCCCTCCTCGGCTTCATCGGCACCGTGACCGTGGCCCGGTTCATCGAGCGCAGGGGGGCCTGACGCCTTGGACATCGCCGCCTCGGTCCTGCTCCTCGCCGGCGTCGCGCTCACCATCCTGGCCGGCATCGGCCTGCAGCGCTTCCCCGACGTGTTCGCTCGCATGCACGCCGCCACCAAGCCCGCCACCCTCGGCCTCGTCCTCGTCGTCTCGGGCGCGGCCCTGCGGGTGGAGCGCCCGGGCGACGTCGCCAAGCTCCTGCTCGTCATGCTCCTCCAGTTCGTCACCGCCCCCGTGGGGGCCCACATGGTGGGCCGGGCCGCGTACCGCGCCGGCACGGAGCTGAGCCCGGCCACCAGCGTCGACGAGCTGGGCGCCGCACGCCGGACCAGGCGGCGATCACCGTGAGCCGCCGCGGGCATCCGGCGCAGGTGCCCACCCCCGCCAGCTGTGGCCCGACCCAGGCCGGGTCGAGCACCTGATCGTCGTCACACCAGAGGGGCCCGAGGTCCGCCTCCTGCCCCGAGGTACTACGGTGCGGGCCGAGCTGGGGACCCGACACGGAGGGTCAGGTGACAGGATGCAAGTGGGGCTCCCGCTCCGGCGGGAGGGGACGGCGGTGCCTCGGACGTCGGACCGGCATGCCCCTCCGCCCGCGGACGGCGACGGCGGCCGTGGTGGTGGCCGTGGTGGTGGCCGTCGGCGCCGTCCTCACCCCCACCCGACCCGCGGCCGCGGCGCCCAAGGTCGAGGTGGAAGCCGGCCACGACGGCTTCTACCGGCCCGGGGCGGCGGTGCCGGTGCGGGTCACGGTGCGGGCCGACCGGCTGGTCCGGGCCACCCTGGCGGTGAGGGTGGGGAGCCCTGGCGGAGTCGACGAGCAGGTGGAGCGGCGGGTCGAGGTGCCGGGCGGCAGCGTGAAGGAGTACGTGGTGATGGTGCCCACCTCGCCCCTGCTGGGCGCCAACGAGGCCCGGGCCGAGCTGGTCGGCGGTGACGGCACTGAGGCGACCGGCCGGGCCCGCCTGCGCCAGGCGCTGGACCAGGAGCTGGTCGGTCTCCTCCCCGCCGTCCTGGGGGGTCGACCGGCCCCGGCGCCGGCGCCCCTGGCCGTCGACGCCGGCACGGCGCGCTTCGTCGCCCTCGACGATGCCCTGCTGGCGGCGGCGCCGGCGGCGCTGGCCTCCCTCGGCACGGTGGGCAGCGCCGCCGGGGAGGTGGCGGCCCTGGCCCACCGGGAGCGCCGGGCCGTCCTGGGTTGGGTGGCGGGTGGCGGTCACCTCCTGGTCGACACCGATCCCGGCACCGAGGTGCCGGGACTGCCACCGGCGTGGCAGCCGGGCCAGGACGGCCGGGCCGCGGCCGGGCTGGGCCAGGTCCGGGCCACCGGCGTCGCCATGGCCACGGGGCGGTGGGCCGGTCTGGTGGAGCCCACCCCACTCACCACCGTCACCAGCCGCTCCGGCTTCGTGGGCGAGCCGGCAGAGGTCGCCCTGGCCGGCGATGCCGGTCTGCGCGTGCCCGAGCTGGGCTGGCTGCTCGGCTTCCTGGCTCTCTATGTGGTGGTCGCCGTGCCGGTGGTCCTGACCGTGCTGCGGCGAGGGGGCCGGGGCGAGCTGGGCTGGGTGGCCCTGCCGGCCCTGGCCCTGGCCTTCGCCGCCGCCGGGTACCTGGCCGGGCGGGGGTTGCGCAGCGGGGCCACCGTCGCCCACGGCACCATCCTGCAGACCACGGCGGTGGGGGCCCAGGCCAGCGTCACCCTGGGGGTGGTGTCCCGCTCCGGCGGGACGGTGCGCACCTCCTACCCCCCCGGCTGGCAGGTCGCCGGCACCCCCGCCGACCCGTTCTGGGGGGGCAACCCCCTGGGCAGCGACCTGGTGGTCGCCCTGGGAGCTGACCAGGTGGTCAGCCGGACCCGCCTGGCCACGGGGCAGTTCTCGGTGCAGACCGGCACGGGACCGGTAGGGCTGGACGGCGGCCTGGAGGTCACAGCCGCCTCCCCCGCCGACGGTCAGGTGCGGGGCCTGGTGCGCAACACCCTGCCCTTCGCCCTGGACCAGGTGGCGGTCCTGACCGCCACGGGGGCCACCTCTCTGGGTCGCCTCGGGCCCGGGCGGGAGCGGCCGTGGTCCCTCGCCCTCGACGACGAGGCGGACCCCGGGCTCGGACCCGGGCCGGCAGCGGAGACCTGGCCCGCCGCCGCCGGCCTGACGGAGCCGCCCGATCCCACCGACGTGGTGAACTTCTCGCTGTGGAGCACGCTGGAGCAGCGCTCGCCGTCGGGCTTCCTGGCCTCCGGCTCGGTCGTGGCTGCCGGGTGGACCCGCTCCTACCGCCCGCCCGTCGACCCCGAAGGAAGGCTCGCCAGAGGGCGGACCCTGGTGACCACGACGGCGGCGGTGCGGCCCGAGGCGGTGGCGGTGACCGACGCCTCCGTGCGCACCGAGGCCGTCCGGGACCCCTTCACCGAGGCGGTCGTGGCGGCCGGGCCGGCCGAGCCGGTCCCGGGCGGGAGCGAGCGGGTGACCCGGTTCGTCCTCCCCGACCCCGACGGGGGCACGCCGGCGGTGGACCCGAGCTCCCTGGTGGTCCGGGCGCCCCGGCCCGGGCTGGGGCTGGAGGTTTGGCGGGAGGGGGCGTGGCGGCCCCTGGCCGCTCCCCCGGGACCACGCCCGGGCCAGGCTCGTCCTCCCGCGCCCCCCGGCGCCGACGTGGTAGGGCCGCTGGGACCGGTCCCCCTGGTCGACCACCCGCTGTCGCCCGCCGACGTGACCGACGGGGTGGTCTGGGTGCGGACCACCCCCGACCCCTCCGCCCCGGTCCTCCTGGCCGACCTGGTGACCCTGGGGCCGGCGCCGTGACGGCCACCCCCACCACCGCCCCCGCCGTCCGCCTGCGGGGCGTCACCAGGCGTTTCGGCGACGTGGTGGCGGTGGACGGCGTCGACCTGGAGGTGGCGGCGGGGACGACCTTCGGGCTGATCGGCCCCAACGGCGCCGGGAAGAGCACCACCTTCCTGATGCTGGCCTCCCTGCTGGCCCCCAGCGGGGGGACGGTCGAGGTCGCCGGGCTGGACCCCCGGACCGACCCCCGGGGGGTGCGCCGGAGCGTGGGCTACATGCCCGACGTCATGGGCGTGTACGACAACCTCACCGTGGCCGAGTACCTGGCGTTCTTCGCCGCCGCCTACGAGCTGCCCCGCACGAGGTGGCCGGAGGTGATCGTCGGCCTGCTGGAGCTGGTGGACCTGGCCGACAAGCGCGACACCATGGTCGACACCCTGTCGCGGGGGATGAAGCAGCGGCTCTCGCTGGCCCGGGCCCTGGTGCACGACCCCGAGGTGCTGGTCCTGGACGAACCCGCCAGCGGGCTCGACCCCCGGGCCCGGGTGGACCTGCGGGACCTCCTCGGGGAGCTGGCCGCCATGGGCAGGACGGTGATCATCTCGTCCCACATCCTGGCCGAGCTGGAGGAGCTGTGCACCGAGGTGGCGATAATGGAGGCAGGCCGCCTGCTGGCCACCGGGTCCCCCCACCAGATCCGGGCCCAGCTCGGCAGGGGCCGGACGGTGCAGGTCCGGCTGGCCGGCGGCGAGGAGCGCTCCTACCAGGTCGCCTCCGACGACGAGCAGGCCGCCCTGCTGCGCCGACTGGTCGAGGAAGGCCAGGCGGTGCTCGAGTTCAGCGAGGCGGGGAGTGGGCTCGAGGAGCTGTTCCTGGCGGTCACCAAGGGGGGCGTGCGGTGACGCTGGTGCTGATCCCGCGCAACCCGGTGGTGGTCCGGGAGGTGAAGGAGCGGCTGCGCACCCGCCGGGCGACGGTCGTGGTGACCCTCTACCTGGTGGTCCTCGTCGCCGTGCTCCAACTCGTGTACCAGGCGTTCTCCGTCGGTGACAGCTTGTCCCGTCCCAACCCCACGGCGGCCGCCGAGCTGGGGCGGACCATGTTCGAGACGCTGCTCTTCGTCATGGCCGTCCTCGTCTGCTTCATCGTCCCCGGCCTTACCGCCGACGCCGTCGCCGGCGAGCGCGAGCGCCAGACCCTGGTGCCGCTCCAGGTCAGCCTGCTCACCCCCCGCTCGCTCCTGTTCGGCAAGCTGGTGGCGTCGGTGGCGTTCGCCACCCTGTTGGTGGTGGCCACCCTGCCCCTGCTGGGCGTCTCCTTCGTGGTCGGCGGGGTGAGCGTGGGCGCCGTCCTCCGCGGCGTGGCCGCGGTGGCGGCGGTGGGGCTGGTGCTGGCCTGCCTCGCCCTGGCCTGCTCGGCGTTCTCCCGGCGCACCCAGAGCGCGGTGGTGGTCGCCTACGCCGTCACCCTCGCCCTGACCGTGGGCACCCTCGCCGTCTACGGCGGCCAGGTGGTGCTGGGCCGCGCCCGCCAGGGCCCGCCCCCACTCACGGTGCTGGCCCTGAACCCGTTCATGGGGCTGGCCGACGTGACCGGCGCCGCCACCGACGGGCCCGGCCTCGACGCCACCTCGCCGCTCGCCCCCCTGCGCAGCCTCATCCGGGAGCGGGAGGGGAACCGGGCCCTCGAGGCCGAGGCCGCCCCCGGGCCGGCGGTCCTCCGGGGGCCCATGGAGCTCGACAGCCCGGTCTTCGTGGACCCCGGACCGTCCCGGCCCCGGCCCCGGTCCTGGATCGAGCGGGTCCCGTTCTGGGCTCGCAACGCCGCCGCCCTCGGTGCCCTCAGCGCCGTCGCCTTCGCCCTGGCGGCCCGCCGGCTCCGCACCCCGACTGCCAGGACGGGCCCGTGACCGCCCTGCTGGAGGGGGTGCGGTGGCGGCTGCGGCTGGCCTGGGCGGTGGCCACCACCGCCCTGGTCGTGCCGGTGGTGGCGGCGGGGGCGGTGGCCCTGGTCGGGCTGGGGCGGCTGCGGCCCTGGCCCTGGCCCGAGCCGGCGGCGGCGTGGGTGGGGCTCGGCTC